>CAJXJG010000088.1 GCA_913054425.1 uncultured Fidelibacterota bacterium | reverse complement strand
AAACAATTGCAAAATAGTCATCCAGTTTTGATTCAAGAGTCTTTTCTAACATTTTCTTCCGAACTTCAGATATTTCTCCAAGACTACCTGTGGGTACAATTATCGTCTGAGGTTTCTCTGACTGAACAACCAGAGGGGAAGAAAGTACTTTAGGAGGAGGAGACAAAGTTGTCGGAGACACAATTGTGGGACTTGATTTTTGACCGCAATCAAAAGGGATCATTGTGGAGTAAGCTGTGCAGATATCAGATTTTCTGGCGGGATTTGCCCTGTAAATTGCTCGTAAAATAGCTTCTTGGACTCCGGCGAATCCCGGATTGTTTGAATCACCGAAGGCATTCATGTCCTTCCCTGAAATCGTAACCGTTATCGACTCTCTCGTTTCAGAAACTGAGAGTCTGTACTGACAGCTTTTAGCGCTAATTCCTGCTGGTGGAACAGGAGAGATTTTCCCAATATATTGCGACATAACAGAAATCACAAAATGATTGATCGTTGTAGGGTTGTAATTTCCGGAATCCTCAATTACCAAATAACATGGCCCCGCAAACAAGGAAACCGGTGTCAATAACAATAAAGAAGTAAACAATAATTTAATCATTGTCTGTTTCGATTTAACCTGATTTCTTAAAAATTAACGAGGTATTGACTCCACCAAAAGCGAAATTATTGCACATCATGTATTCAACATCAAGCTGTCTGCCTTCGTCTTTTATATAATCAATCGAGGAACAAAGTGGGTCCACCTCATTCAGATTGAGCGTGGGAGCAAACCAGTTTTCACGAGCCATATGCAACGTCATCCATGTTTCCAACGCGCCACAACCGCCCATCGTGTGTCCGATATGTCCTTTTAGCGAACTAATCGGAATGTGTTCTCCAAAGACAAGCCATGTGGCTTCAGACTCAGCTATGTCACCCACTTCGGTGGCTGTGCCGTGAGCATTGACATAACCGATGGCTTCCGGAGTTAAATTTGCGTCTTCCAGTGCGAGCAGCATCGCTTTTTTCATTCCGGATACTGCCGGTGCAGTCAGATGCTCACCATCTGAGTTTGCACCATAACCAACAAGTTCAGCGTAAATTGCTGCGCCTCTTTCTTGAGCCGATTCTAAATTTTCCAAAATCAACGTAGCGGCCCCTTCTCCAATAACTACACCATCCCGATTTTTGTCAAAAGGAGCAGGCGTTTGTTTGGGATTTTTGTTTTTGGTCGAAGTGGCATAGAGCACATCAAACATCACCGCTTCTGAAACAGAAAGTTCTTCTGCACCTCCAGCAATCATAAAATCCTGTTGTCCATATTTAATGCTTTCATAAGCATAGCCGATGCCTTGGCTTCCGGAAGTACATGCACTACAAGTCGGAATAATCCGGCCTTTGACTTTAAAAAAATTACCCAAATTAGCTACACACGTATGGCTCATCATCTTAATATATGTGGTCGAAGAAATTCCTTTCAAGCGTTTATGAACGTGCAAGTTCTCAAAAAAAACTTGATGCGCAGTAGGACTGCCAGTTCCGGAACCATAAGCCACGCCCATCCGTCCGTCTGTCACATGAGACGTTCCCAACAGACCAGCATCTTCCAAAGCCAACTCAGTCGCTCGCGTGGCCAACAATGAAACACGTCCCATCGCACGGATCGATTTTCTCGAGTAGTGTTTTGGTACCTCAAAATCTTCAATCGGTGCGGCCAAGTGAGTGCGCAATCCGTCAATTTCTTTCCAGTCGGGCATGATTTGTACTGCCGAACGGTGCGCTTTCAAGCTTTCAAAGACCATAGGCCAATCCAGTCCAATTGGCGACAACCCAGCCATTCCCGTCACAACCACTTGCCGAGTCATAACATGCCTCCATTGACCGAAATCACTTGACCGGTAATATACGCAGCTTTTTCAGAAAACAAAAAACACACCAAACCGGCAACCTCTTCTGGCTTCCCCAAGCGTCGCATTGGAATCCGTTTTTTTGCTTCATCCAAAGGAATTTCTGCGAGCATATCGGTTTCAATCAGTCCCGGAGCAACACAATTTGCAGTGATTTTACGTTTCGCTAATTCCTGCGCCAAGGCACGGGTAGCACCAATAATTCCTGCTTTTGCCGCGCCATAATTTACCTGTCCTGGATTTCCGGCCAAAGCACTGATTGACGAAAGCGTGACAATTCGCCCGCCTTTTTTTGCTAAAATCATTGGCATCACCAGAGGATGGAGCACATTGTAAAAGCCATCCAAATTCGTGTGGATGACCACATCCCAATCTTCTCCGGAAAGCGCAGGAAAGGCAGCATCTGCTGTAATTCCTGCATTGCAAACTGCCCCATAAAAAGTTCCGAATTCCTGAGCATTTTCCTCAATCGACTTCCTAGCAACGGCTCGATTTGAAACATCAAAAGGCAAAAGACTCGCACAACCCCCTTTGCTTTGAATTTGCTCCAGCACTTCTTTTGCTTTGGTATGATTCGATTTATAGTTCAACACCACTTCAAAACCTGCAGAGGATAATTCCAACACCACAGCCCGGCCAATTCCCCGACTGCTTCCTGTTACCAAAACTCTCTTTTTCATAGAGCATCCATGTCGTCTATGGTTTTTGGTTCGTAAAATTTCAAACATCCTCTGACAAGCAATTCGCCATCGTCCGCATTACGAATATCACAATCAAAAACTCCGAATCCGTCTCGTTTCAGCACTAAATTGGCAGAAATCAACAACTCTTGTTTCTGAAAAAATTCTTGAACAAACAGTTCCACTTTTCTGGAACCCAGGAGAACTCCTATTTTTCCTCGTTCTGTTTTGTCAGTCTTGTTCAAACTGGAGTGCGCGGCCACACCTTGCGACATATATTCAATTCCAACATATGCAGGAACATTTCCATACTCATTGGTAAAGGGATCTTGTACGGAAATCGTCATCAGACAATCGATTCGGTTAGCATCTCGATAAATCACCCGCTCCAGCAAAGCCATAGTACGAGTATGAGGAACCAATCCGGAAATCGGTGGATAATTTGATTTAGTGGAAAACATGAGGTTTAATCAAAATCGTAGCTCAAAATCAAAGAAATATTGTTTCCTCCAAACCCAAAAGACGAACTCATTAAGTTGACTTCTCCTTGTGCTGGAATGCTTTGCCCCGGACGTACCATCGTCAGTTCTGGCAAAGCGGTATCTGCTTGCTCATCCCATGAATGCGGCGGCAATATAATTGTCTTGTCTGAATTTATTCCCGAAGTCAGCGTCAGCCAACAGACTCCGGCTTCTATGCTTCCGGCGGCACCCAAACAATGACCAAAAAATGGTTTTGTGGAAGAGCAAAAAGGAGAAGACGGAAAAACATTTTGAACCGCACGAGATTCCATTTCGTCATTCAAACGCGTTGCAGTTCCATGCAAGTTGATATATTGAATTTCGTCCGGAGTCATTTTAGCATCATTAAGTGCGTTTTGCATCGCAGACTGTGCCCCTCGTCCTTGAGGATCGGGGGACGACATGTGGTGTGCGTCGCTGGATTCACCCACCCCCCGCAACTGAATTCCACCGGGCATACGTTTCATTAAAAACACACACGCACCTTCTCCCAAATTGATCCCTTGGCGATTTTGACTCAGCGGATTGCTTATTTCAGGGGAAAGTACTTCGAGTGAAGAAAAACCGTTCAAAACAAACTCGCACAACGAATCTGAACCTCCAATCACAACCGCATCACAAAGTCCCATTTCCAAAAGCGCACGCCCCGAAGCAAACACTTTTGCACTGGAAGAACAGGCTGTCGAAATCGTGTAAGCCGGACCAGTAATTCCGGAGTACTCTGCGATGAAATCGGCAAGGCCGTTCATTTCATGTTGAGCATAGTCAAACTGTTCAGGAAACTGGCCTGTGTCATTGCGGAAACGCAGCGCTTGCTCGGTGGACAACATTCCGGAAGTGCTGGTTCCCATCACAACACCCATCCTGAACGATTCAGTGCTTTCCCGAACAGATTCAACACGTTCTTCGATTTGCTGAAATGCGGTCAGTGCCAAAGCATTATTCCGGCAGCGGTATCGACTTAGTTTTTCCGGTATTTCCGCTAGAGTCGTTTTAACATTCCGAACACCAAATTTTCGTTCATTGAGCAGGTTCGGCCCTTCCGTTAATTTTCCGGGAGGCCCGGAAAGGAGGTTCTTCAATATTTCTTTGTGTTTATTTCCCAAAGCCGAGACAATCCCCATTGCTGAAAGTTGGCAGAAAGAATTTTTCTGAGCATTTCCCCAAAGATTTTTCATGGAAGCCGATTTATCTGTAAAGTTTCAATGCTCAATTGATAATTACGTTCCAAATGTTCAATGACGATCAGCCCTTGCCAGAATGGACGAGTTTCATAAGTGATGCGCATGATTGGGTACTCATTCAAATCCGATCTTAAAATTTCACGACTCATATTGGGAAGTGCAGTTTCTCTGATTTTGATACCGTTCTGTGTTGGTATGTTTGGCCACAACGCCAACTGTACATCTGCCAATATACGTTTTGGTTCAAATGGGAATGGCCACTCATCTTTGATATTCTTCAACAAATGTTCATCTGAAAAATTTTGTCCTGTCCACAACACTGTAAACAGACGATTACCCATTGGCGATAGACCCACAAATGTCATTTTTTTTGGGGTGATTTCTAATTGGGCCAACAATTGATGAGTTTTCCCTTTGTATTGCACCTCAAGACTTTGCAACACCGAGAGCGATTGCCCAAAACTTTCAGGCGGCAACAAAGAAAATTTCAGATTACGAGCAATATTTACCTGTTTGACAGGAGGAACCACATCTTGGGTGCAAGCAGCCATTACCCAAAGGATTACGAACGCAAGATCTCCAAAAACAAGTCTTTTGATCATCACAAATCTGTTTTTTCTTTACTGTTGCCTCTCAGGCCAACATCTTCCACATCGGCCCTTTTGCGCCTTTGTTACGTAAGCGTTCAAACAGCATCGGATGTTTCATTTTTTTGCCAAAGCCTGGCATAATCCAGTTGCTGTAGTTTTGGCGTTCTTCCAACAGACGATCAAAAATAAATTCCCGAATGGATTCTTCCACATAAAAAACTGGTTTCAGTCCTATTTCTTTTCGAGTAATCCAGCCTTTTTTAATCAAACGGTTAGATAACGGAGTATTCGGGTAAAGCCGGACGCCAATCATCGCAATTACTACTGTTGGATCGCACTCATGGACATTTGCGATCGTTTCCTCTACGCTGTCTTTGGTCTCTCCCGGAGAACCAAAAATCAATGAATGACTGAAGTTGATCTCATACTTCCTGCACCAGTGAGAAGCTTCTTTGATTTTGGTAACAGTAAACCATTTTGACATTGTGGCCAAGCTCACATTACTCATTGCATCCGAGCCAAAATCCAGTGCATCACAACCCGCTTCTTTGTAGATCGAAAACATTTTCTCATCTTCCACTCCCGGAGATGTATAGGCAGTCCATTTCACTTTCAAGCCCCGTTTGATGATTGTGTCACAGATCGCAATGGAATGTTCTCTGGGATAGTTGAAGACATTGTCCACGAAAAAAAAATAGTCGATCCCGTATTCATTGAAACAATACTCCATCTCGTCCACCACTTTTTCAGGAGAACGCTGTCGTACGGATGCACCTTCCAGCAAAGGGTATGAACAATACGCGCATTTGAAGCGGCAACCACGTTTTGTTTGAATATTAAGGCTGCCGCCATCATGAAAGTAGCGTTGTGTTTCCATCAAATCCCATGCTGGAGTCAGCTCATCCAAATTCACTTGTCCGCCTTGTGCGTGAAAAATAATCTTCTCAGTGGGAAAATCTCCAGATTCCAATTTTTCCAGCAATTCCAACAGGGCAATTTCTCCTTCTCCAGCAATACCATAATCCACGTCAAGAGACTCCATAAATTCTTCCGGAAACAATGAAAAGGCAGGGCCGCCGACGACAATCGGAGTTTCCGGAGCAACCTCCCGACAAATCCGGACAATTTTTTGAAAATGCTCGAAATAAGAAACAGTCTTCGGATAAGCAGTATTGTCCACATTGCGCAATGACAAGCCAATCACTTCCGGCTTTCTTCCCCGAATACTCGCTTTCAATTTTTCCTCAAATTGAGACTGGAATGTCAGGTCAAAAATATCACAATCGTGTTGCGCACGACGCATTGCCCCGGCCAGATAACTCAGACCTATCGGGGGAACAGGGTCCGGCATTCGAGTTTGGTTGGTGTTAACGAACAGTAAATTCATTGTAGAATCCTTTAAGGTGCGCTATCGAAAAGGAAGAAGTGGAAACGTTTTCGTCCTTCAATTCCGAATAATCTTTGATGGCTTCACTATAGATTTCATCAGCCAATTCTCCAGCGGATTTCAGATTTTCTCGTAACTGCTTCAAAAGTTTTTCATCTTCTTTTAAAACTAGCAAATCTCTGTTCAATTGTTTGACAAGTGGTAATTCCGCATAATCCAGAAAGATTCCAGCGGGATGTTGTTGATCATCATCTAATAAAGTCCAGGCGCGATACAAATCTTGCATGCGAACATTGAGGTTAAAAAAATCGAAGAGTATAGGGCGAGCAAAATTCATGAATTCGATATCTGTCAACTTTTGATTGAAAAAGAGGGGAGCAATACCGCCCCAATACATCATCAAATCCCAAACAAACTTTGAACTCATCACCTTTGAATTCGCCATTGTCGAATACTGATCCTCATAAATTGGAGTAAATCCGGAAAAAATTGAACGGAACGTTCGCTCATGTTCATGAACTTCCTGCGAAATATTTTGACCCTGCAAAAATTTAGAAATGATATCGGTGATAAAACCATTGTTCATACCGACAAAATCACTCCCAGGGGAATAAAGTGGATCGAGAAACATTCCTGCATCTCCCGTCAAACACCAACCATCTTCAGAATATAACTGTTTGCAACGATAAGAAAAATGCTTGAGACAAAGAAAATCCTGAAACAAATCTATCTTTTCCTCGATCCTGTCCGAACACTGCGGTTCGTAGTTTTTCAACCATTCCCGCGCCTTGTCAAATGTATTGATGGTGTTGAAAGGATGGATCCGCTCATCAGCAACGATACCGATGCTCGTAGAACCGGAAGACAAAGCAATCAGCCATGTCCAATAGCCTTTTCCATACAAATGATTCGTGCTCGCATAGCGGGTGAGTTCATTTCGTTTTTGCCACTCAACATCAGTTGACCAATCGTCCACATTGATTTTGGCTGCAATCCTAAA
>CAJXJG010000087.1 GCA_913054425.1 uncultured Fidelibacterota bacterium | reverse complement strand
ATTAAGGCGAATTAAATTCTAGCGTAGAAGCCCCGTATTTTTCGGGGCTTTTTTTATTCTTTTAAGTAATTAAGGTTCCTTTGGGTAAAAGGTATTGGTTCAATGCCAAACTTTTGAAGAGCTTCCTCCGAATCACACGTATTTCCTTCCAAAATCCTTTTGAATTGATCCAGCGTAATTGGAAACTAACTAAACCCTTTCTATTGTCTATCAATTGCATTGAGAGTAAACTTAGGGTCTTGGTATCAGGTTAAATTGATTGAATATATTATTGGAGAAAAATGACAAATAATCTAATCCTGTGGATTACATCTAAATTATTATTTTTACTTCCTGTCAACAGCGGTGGTGCTAAAAAAAGCAAAATATGATGATAAATAAAAAGAAATACGGATTCACGTTATTAGAAAAAAGGAATGTCGCTGAGATCAATTCGATGGTTCGGTTATTTCGGCATGATTCCGGTGCGGAATTACTTCACATTGAGAATGATGATGATAATAAAGTCTTTGCGATTACGTTTCGCACGCCCCCGGCAAACAGTAAAGGCATACCGCATATTTTGGAGCATTCCGTTTTGTGCGGTTCGCGTAAATACCCTATTAAAGAGCCATTCGTAGAACTGCTAAAGGGATCATTAAAGACTTATCTTAATGCGATGACCTTTGCAGATAAAACAATGTACCCGGTTGCCAGCACCAATGAGAAGGATTTTGTTAATCTGATGGATGTGTATCTGGATGCGGTTTTTTACCCGAATATTTACCAACAGCCTCAGATTCTTATGCAGGAAGGCTGGCACCATGAATTAACAAAGAAAGATGATGAAATTACTCTAAAAGGTGTGGTGTACAATGAAATGCAGGGAGTGTTTTCATCTCCTGAGGAAGTGTTGTTCAGTAACATCCAGCACTCACTATTTCCTAATCATGTCTATGGATTTGAGTCCGGCGGCGATCCCGATGATATTCCAAACCTTTCCTATGAAGAATTTATTGATTTTCATAAGTGTTATTATCACCCTTCAAATTCAAGGATATTTTTATATGGTGACGGCTCCATCGAAAATCGGCTGAAGTTCATCCATAAAGAATATTTGAGGAAGTTTACCAAATCAGCAATTGATTCCCACATTCCGTTGGTTAATTCCTATGATAATCCCGATGAGATTGAAAAGAGATATTCAATATCTGCAGATGAGAATGAAAAGGAAAAAACCTACTTGAGTATGAATTTTGTAACGGGTGATTCCAACGATCTGGAATTGAGCATGGCAATGGGAATACTGGAGTATATCCTGATGGAATCTCCAGCTGCACCTTTAAAGAATACACTGCTGGAGTCCAGGCTGGGGAAAGACGTATTCGGCAGTAATAATAATCATTTGAGACAGCCGTTTTTCAGCATCATTGTGAAAAATTCTGAAAGTGGACGAAAAACAAAATTCAGTAATCTTGTGTTTAATACATTGAAAAAAATCGCGAAAAACGGTATTGACAAGAAATTGGTTGAAGCAGCGATCAATATTACTGAATTCCATTTGCGAGAAGCTGATTTCGGCTCCTATCCTAAAGGATTAGTGTACTGCATGCAGGTAATGAATACTTGGAATTATGATAGTAATCCAATTAAACCACTTCAATATGAAGCTTCATTAAAGAAAATTAAATTAGCTTTAACAACAGATTATTTCGAGAAGTTGATCAATAAATATCTAATTAATAATGCTCACCGAAATATGTTGATTCTGTCACCTGAAAAGAATCTGGCTGAGAAAAAGGCTGAAAAGATTCTCAGTGAAATGGCTGCCCTGAAACAAGGGTTATCTGAGAACGATGTCAAAAAAATGATTTCTCAAACAAAAAGCCTGAAACGTAAACAATCTACCCCAGACTCACCGGAGGATCTGGCGAAAATGCCTTCACTTTCCTTGGATGATATCAAAAGAGAGGCTGAAATACTCCCGATGGAAGTAAAGACAGAATCCGGTGTAACTGTACTCATCCATGACATTCTCACTAGTGGAATTTCTTATGTAAAACTGTATTTTGATACAACTGTAATTCCTCAGGACAAAATCCAGTATCTTCAGGTGTTGTCAAACCTGCTGGGTGAGATCAGCACGGAAAAATATCACTATTCGGATTTATCGAATGAGATAGACATTCACACTGGCGGGATTGGTGTTGCTGCCAGCAATTACATTGAAGCTGGCGACGATTCAACTTACTGCCCAAAAATGGTAGTAAAAGGCAAAGCCCTGAGTAAAAACCTTCCACAGCTTTTCGAGTTTATGGAAGAAATAATTAACCATACAAAATTCGATGAAAAAGACAGAATTCGTGAAGTCATCCAGGAATCAAAGTCCAGAAAGGAAATGTTCATCTCTCAGTCAGGTCATTCTGTGGCGTCGTCCCGCCTGTTTTCCTACTTCTCTCAGTCAGGTAAATACAATGAAATCACCGCTGGATTATCGTATTATAAATTCATTTCTGATCTGGAAAGAAATTTTGATGAAAAATATGATGGTTTAGTAGAAACACTTAAACAAATCAAAGGAGACATATTTAATCAGGATAACTTATTGGTAAGTGTTACTCAGCCAGGGAATGATTATCCCGCTTTTTCCGGTTCATTCGCCGCATTTTTTGAAAGATTGAGGTCAGTTAACCTGGTAAAACATGATTATCAATTTGCACTATCATCAAAAAATGAAGGATTGCTGACTCCTGCAAATGTTCAGTATGTAGCTAAAGGTTTTAATTTCAAGCACTTAGGGTATAAGTACACCGGATCAATGGCTGTGTTTTCAGGGATTGCCGGGTTGGATTACCTTTGGAATCGGATTCGCGTCCAGGGCGGCGCATACGGTGCTTTTGCTGTTTTTAGCCGGAGCGGCAATGTATTTATAGGGTCCTATCGTGATCCGAATCTCAGAGAATCGCTGGACGCATTTGACCAAATGGCGGATCATTACCGTCGGTTTTCCCCGGAAGAGAAAGAAATGAGCAAATACATCATAGGAACAATTTCACAATTGGATTCTCCGCTGACACCCTCCATGAAAGGCAGTATCGCTGCATCACGTTACATCAGCAATATTTCCCAGGAAGATATCCAGCGGAACAGAGACGAAGTCCTGAATACTTCCTGTGAGCAGGTTCGGGACATCGCTGAAATTCTTGATGTGATGATGCAAAAGAATCGGTACTGCGTGTTGGGAAATGAGAACCGAATAAAGGAAGAAACTGAGCTCTTTGGTGAACTGGTGAATGTGTTTGAATAGATCTGGATTTGGATAAGGATTTAGAATAGGATTAAGATCAGGATTAGGATATGAGTATAAAAACATATAATGATTTCACCTCAACTTCATTTTTTTATTATAAAATGCTAAAAATATTCTATTTGATAACATTTCTTTCAAGTGTAATTCCGGGACAAATAGAACCACCCGATGGGCTCCGTATCCATCCCCCAAAAGTCTGGGCGCTTACAGGTGCAAAAGTGATTTCAGAACCCGGAAAGGTTTTGGAAAATGCAACAATCATTATTCGGGAGGGGTTCATTGAAAATGTTGGCAAAGGAATTTCGATTCCGAAAGATGCTTCCATTCTGAATATGACCGGAAAAACAATCTACCCGGGATTTATTGAAAGTTGGCTGGAAATTTCTTCTAACAAGAGCACTTATTCAGGACATGATGATCACTGGAATTTCAAGGTTCATGCACGGAGTAATATGTCCAGACTGTATCAGCCCGATGAGAAAAAACTGGAAGCTCTCCATAAACTTGGATTTACCACCGCTCATGTGGTTCTTGATTCCGGTGTGTTCAGGGGAGAGACCGCGTTGGTTCAATTGGATAAGGCCGGGACTGTGCTGAAATCGAATGTGGCTCAAGATATTGCCTATGAAGTAGAAGGATGGGGGAGTAAAGAATACCCCAATTCTCTTTTAGGTGTTATCGCGTTGATACGGCAGACGTTGTTGGATGCGACCTGGTACCGCGAAGCCAGCCAGCAGGTTATGAAATATCCCCAACAGAATCAACCACTGAAGAAAAACAGGGATTTGGTTGTTTTGGGGAATTGGAAAAACGAAAGCAAGCCATTTATTTTTGAAACCAAGCATGAATTATCCATGTTAGGATCGTTTAACATTACAAATGAATTTCAGTTAAACTCATGGATGAAAGGAAGCGGATACGAATATAGGAGAATTCCGGAAATATCTGTTGTGAAGCCTTTTATCATTCTCCCCCTTAATTTTCCTGTCACACCGGACATTTCCAATCCCTACCAGGAACTCAGTTACAGTACTGCAGAACTAAAACACTGGGACATGGCGCCCGATAATCCCGCTGTTTTAGTTGAACACGGGATTCCCATTGCTTTCACTTCACATGGGCTGGAGGGAAAAGAATTCCGGGAAAATCTGGGCAGGTCTGTTGAACGGAGTCTATCTGAAACTGCTGCTCTTGCAGCCTTAACTACTACTCCCGCAGAAAAAATGGGATTGGAAAACCAACTTGGTAAGATCAAGAACGGCTATCTGGCAAATCTTACCATTGTGGAAGGAAATTATTTCCGGGACAAATCAGAGGTAATTTCAATCTGGGTTGGAGGAATCGAATATCCTGTCAAAGCAAAGTATGAAATATCTGTAGAAGGAAAATGGGACATAATAATTGGTGAAAAATCCTATCAATTGGAATTGAATAAAAAACAAGATCATTATAGCGGGAAAATCATTCAAGATACAACGAAATACAATCTTACAAAATTGACTGTTGAAGGTCGGTTTATAAGCTGGCAGGTGAGTTGGGATTCAGTATCAGTTCCCAGCAGGTTCACAGGTCATATTTTGGAAGACAGGATGGAGGGAACAGCCCACGACCTGAAGCAAACATGGGTGGCATTGAAAACTGGTGAATTAGAAGAAAAAAAAGAAGAAAAAGAAATTGAAGTACGTTCTGATTTATCTGTGTTTTATCCAGAAGGTACCTATGGATGGGAATTCCCCCGTGGAAAACAACAAACCGTTCTCATCAAGAATGCCACTATTTGGACCTGTGGCAAAAAAGGAATATTAAGGAATTCTGATATTCTTTTTACTGATGCAAAAATTAAAAAAATTGGAAGGAACCTCAATCCTCCAAAAAATGCGCTGGTTATTGATGGTACTGGAAAACATATTACACCCGGTTTGATTGACTGCCATTCTCATTTCGCTGCATTTTCTATCAACGAGGGGACCCAGTCCATTACAGCAGAAGTGCGCATTCAGGATGTATTGAACAGCGATGATATTGCCATTTACCGGCAATTGGCAGGAGGGCTGACCATGGCAAATATCTTACACGGTTCAGCAAACACTATTGGAGGTCAAAATGCTGTCATTAAGCTACGCTGGGGAGCTGTTCCGAAAGATTTGCTGTATGCACATTCCATGAAGGGAATCAAATTTGCATTGGGAGAAAATGTGAAACAATCCAATTGGGGTGATGACAACACCACCCGTTATCCCCAGACCAGGATGGGAGTTGAACAAATTTTACGGGATGCTTTTACTTCCGCAGTCGAATATAAAAATGAGTGGAATGATTACACAAATAATTCTAAAAAATGGAAGAAAAAAGCACCTCCGCGTAGAGATTTAGAATTGGATGCCCTGGTTGAGGTCTTGGATGGGGAACGTCAAATCCACTGCCATTCATACCGACAGGATGAAATTCTCATGCTCACCCGTTTGGCTGAGGATTTTGGATTTACCGTGGGAACATTTCAACATGTTTTGGAAGGATATAAAGTTGCTGACCGACTTAAAGAACATGGCGCCAACGCCTCTACATTTTCGGACTGGTGGGCCTATAAATATGAAGTCATGGATGCCATTCCCTATAACGGCGCACTGATGACGGATGTGGGAGTAACGGTTTCTTTCAATTCCGATTCAAGAGAATTAGCCCGGCGCATGAATACCGAGGCTGCCAAAGGTATTAAATACGGCGGATTGTCCGAAGAGGAGGCGCTGAAACTGGTCACAATGAATCCGGCTATCCAATTGGAAATTGATACGTGGGTTGGTTCATTAGAGATTGGAAAGGATGCAGACTTTGTGATCTGGAGTGATCATCCTTTATCTACGAGAGCTTTCTGCGAACAAACCTGGATTGATGGCATCCAGTACTTCTCATTGGAAACTGATAAACAGTTGAAAAAACGGGACTCAGAATTACGGAAAAATCTGATCCATAAAATCTTATCGAAAAAGGATAAAATAAAAGATGAGAAATGGAAACATCATGAAGAGGAAACTCCCGATCACTATCAATGTCTGGAAATAGAATGAAATTTATTTTCTCCATTGCCCTTACTGTAAGTTTTCTTTTTTCTTCAGACCAGATTCCTGCTCCAGAGCAGGATCACCCAATTTTAATCCGCGGTGGATGGATCCACACTGTATCTAACGGAATATTGGAAAACGGAGAAATCCTTTTTGATAAAGGAAAAATTATTTCGGTCGGTTACAGTTTGGATGTTTCCCCTAAAACAGAAATAATAGATGCCGGGAAAATGCATGTTTTCCCGGGACTTATTTCAGCCGGATCTACTTTGGGCCTGCAGGAAGTTGGCGCTGTCCGTGCTACCAAAGATTATGCTGAAGTCGGACAAATTAACCCGAATGTTAGAGCCAATGTAAGCTACAATCCCGATTCGGAATTGATTCCAATTTCTAGGTCTAACGGAATTTTGATGGCACTTTCCGTACCTCGTTCAGGACTGATCTCCGGAACATCCTCGCTCATGATTCTGGATGGCTGGACATGGGAAGATGCAACGTTAAAGCATCCGGTTGGACTGCATCTGTTCTGGCCTTCCATGAATATCTCCAAGCCAAAACCGGGAAAAGAGAAAGAAAAAAAGGATAAGGATTCACGCTTAAAATCTATCCAGAAAATTGATGATTTGATTCAGGAATCCCGTGCGTATGCACAGCTCAAAGCAACCGGGAGCCCATCATTCAAACATGATTTACGGTTGGAGGGAATGCTGCCGGTGATTTCCGGTGAAATTCCCGTGTTTATCCACGCCAATGAAGTCCGTCAGATAGAAGCAGCTGTGTTTTGGGCAGAGAGACAAAAAATAAAAATGGTTTTGGTTGGTGGGAAAGATTCTTGGCGGGTAACCGAACTCTTGAAAAATAGGGATATTCCGGTCGTTTACACCCAGACTCATTCCACACCCCAACGGCGTTTTGAACGGTATGACCAACCATTTATTACACCCCTCAAATTATTTGAAGCCGGAGTAAAATT
>CAJXJG010000086.1 GCA_913054425.1 uncultured Fidelibacterota bacterium | reverse complement strand
TAATGCAGGATATGCTATTTTAGACCAATCCACCGGGGAATTTTTTTTAGGAGAATGCACCCTCCCCCAGCTCACAGAATCTTTACGAAAATTTGCTCCTAGAGAGATTCTTTTGAGTGAAAATATTACCTATTCAACAACCGATTGGTATCGTGAACTCAAACCATTTGTAACTCAAGTAGAAGATTGGCTCTTCAATTTTGATCAAAGCCATCGAACTCTCACAAGTCATTTCGAAACCAATTCATTGAAAGGATTTGGTTGTGAAGATTTGGTACACGGGATCACGGCTGGCGGGGTCATTTTATATCATATAAGAAATACTTTAAACTGTACTCTAGATCATGTCACAACAGTTCGACCGATTTTGGAAAAAGAAATCATGAGTCTTGATGGTTTTACACTCCGAAATCTTGAAGTATTTCAATCTTTGTCTACTCAGGGCACTCATGGGACATTGTTGGATGTGTTAGATGAAACGGTAACTGCGGGAGGCGGCCGTCTTTTGAAACAGTGGATAATTCAGCCATTGACGGATTTATCACAGTTGAAAATGAGACAAAATATAGTTGAAGCCTTGGTTCAAAATAAAAAATCTCTGGCCGCTATCAGGATTTGTTTAGGAAAAATATCCGACCTTGAACGAATTATTGGGAAAATCAGCAGATTGAAAGCAACTCCAAGAGATGTGTGGGGACTTGGATCGAGTTTAGATTTAATTCCATTTCTGAAAAAAGAATTGGAGGGATCTGCTAAGAAAGCACTTTCAGGGCTATCAAGTCAATTCATTGATCTGAAAAAAATAGTGCAACTCATCGCTGGGACAATAAAGGAAGATGCACCTGTGAGTCTAAAACGGGGGGGCTTCATTGTTCAGGGTGTTGACAAGGAGTTGGACGAACTCCGCTCACTTGCATCTGGTGGGAAACAATGGATTTCAGATCTTCAGAATTCTGAACGGGAAGCTACGGGAATTCCATCCTTGAAAATTGGTTTCAATAAAATATTTGGGTATTATATTGAGGTGACAAAAACTCACCAGCACAAGGTACCTGATTCTTATTCCAGAAAACAGACATTGGTGAATTCTGAAAGATATATTACTGCGGACTTGAAGAAATATGAAGAAAAGATTTTATCAGCTGAAGAAAAAATTGAATCAATTGAAACCCGGTTATTTGAAGAATTATGCAGAGACATATTGCAGGAAACGCGCACTATTCAAATTAACGCAAAGATATTGAACCGTCTGGATGTATTATCCTCATTTTCTACGAAGGCAGTCAGGAGTCGCTATATAAGGCCTGAACTAACTATGGAGGCTAGTCTGGATATACAGGCAGGAAGGCATCCTGTTGTAGAGCAACTTCTTCCTGCTACCGAGCGGTTCATTCCAAATGACACCTTGATGAATATAAAAACCAGTCAAATACATTTGATAACCGGACCGAATATGGCAGGGAAATCCACATATCTTCGCCAGGTTGGACTTTTGGTATTAATGAGCCAACTTGGTTCCTTTATTCCAGCAAAGAAAGCGAAAATCGGCATCGTAGACCGCTTGTTCACCCGCGTAGGTGCAAGTGATAATCTTGCTGGAGGAGAAAGTACTTTTCTTGTTGAGATGAATGAAGCAGCCAATATTCTAAATAATGCCACGCCCCAAAGTCTCATACTTCTTGATGAAATTGGAAGGGGAACAGCTACATTTGATGGATTGTCACTGGCTTGGTCTATCACGGAATATCTTCACAATCATTCAAATGTTGGTGCTCGGACCCTTTTTGCAACTCATTACCATGAGTTGACGGATCTTGAAAATACCCTGGAACGTTTGAAAAATTTTCAGGCAACAGTGAAAGAATTTGGCGATAAGATAGTTTTTCTTCGTACAATTTTACCTGGAATAAGCGACAAAAGTTACGGGATTCATGTAGCTCAAATGGCTGGATTACCATCAGAAGTAATTGAAAGAGCAAAAGAGATATTAAACTTCCATATCAGCCAGGAGAATATCCATGGAACAGGACGGGTAATTCCTGCGTCTAATCAGTTGTCCATCTTTGAGCAGAAAGAAAATGAATTGAAAAAAGCTATTGCAGCACTTGATTTGAACAAATTGACCCCTATTCAAGCCCTGCAGACTTTGGATAATTTAAAAAAAGAGCATGGACTTTAGGAAATATTCTTTTAGGTCATTCTGTTTATGAAATGATTGTGAATGGATTAATGAAAAAACTAATATTCTTAGGTTTGTTTGGAATTGCACAGTTTTCTTTTTCAGAAACGTTGTTTGTAAAATACGGGTGGCAAATTTTCAGGAATACAGGAGATGCCCGATCATTGGCGCTGGGAAAGGCATTAACAGCAGCCGGAAAAGGTTCATCTGCGTCCTTGTGGAATCCCGCAAATTTGGTTGCAAATACAAAGAAATCCTTTACATTTGTCCATCAGAGCCGTTTTGCAGGAGTTGTTCACAGTGATTTGCTTTCTTTTCCTATACACAAATTTACTTTCAATCCAGTTGGTTTAATCTTAATTCATGAGGAAGTCCCCGGTATCCCGGATACCCGTTATGCGTTATTAGATGAGAATGGTGATGGTAAATTGAACGGAAATGAACGTTTAGATTTAAAAAATGTTACGGAATTTAGTCAACATCAGTGGGGAACATATTTGAATCGGGCATGGTTATTAAGGGGTGTCATTTTTGGAATTGGAGTGAAAGGGGTGATACACCAATTGGGAAATCATACGGGAACAGGTTTTGGTTTGGATACCGGTTTAAGAACATTACTTTGGAAAAGAGTACAAGCAGGAATTGTGATCCATGATGTTCTTACTTCCTGGCTGGTCTGGGATAATGGAACAAAGGAAATTGTTACTCCTCGTATTTCGGCAGGGATTTCTGGGAAATATGATCTCCCCTTAGTTCCACTTACATTGGAATTAATGGCAGATTTTATAGTGGAGACGGAAGGTCGTTCCATGAGTGAATATTTTCATATTGGAAGTTTGGCGGAATATTTCCGTATGGGGATGGAATGGACTATAAAGGAGAATGTCCAGATCAGGTTTGGGCGAAATGAAACTGGAATGCTTTCAACTGGTCTTGGGTTAGTGTGGTCCGATATTGAGATGAGTTATGCTCTTCAATATGAACCAGAGACCTCATCTTTAGGGAACAGCCATTTACTTTCTTTTTCAATTAACCCGAAATTGATAGTGGGTAAGATATCCCCAAATCGTTGAAATTATTTTAGATATATTTTGATAAATTTGGTTTTCATTGATAGAAGCATAAATTACTCCGTAACTTTCTGAGTTTTTCTATTGAAATATTATGATTAAAAGTATGACAGGGTACGGCCGTAGTACGGTCAAAAATGGAAGTGGTCAAATTTCAGTGTCTATCCGGGCAGTTAATTCCCGTTATTTTGATCTAAAAATTAGGGGTTTTGACCTTGACCCCGCTTTAGATTTGGATGTCCGTAACCGAACCAAAGATGTTCTAAAAAGGGGAAGTATACAGTTGATTTTTGAAATGGATCATGATGGTGGAACTGAAGGATTACTACGATTAAATAAAAGTAGATATGAAGCCATTGAATCGTTATTACAAACAATTCAGATGGAATACGGCCGCCACATTGCACTGGGTGAAATAGTTTCCCTTAAAGATTTATTTTCGGAGAATGACCAGGATAAAATTCAACCAAAAAATATTTTAAAAAGCTTAAATGATGCTTTGAAGCAGACGGATGAAATGCGTTCAACTGAGGGGAAAACAATCCAAAAGAGCATGGAAGACCAATTAAAATCATTTTGTGAAAAGATTGACAAACTTGAACATCAAGTGAAAAATGCAGGCAAAATTCGTAAAGAAAAGTACCAAAAGAAGATATCAGAGCTTTTAGATACAGTTCCGGTTGATGAAACTCGTTTAGCTCAGGAGATTGCCATTCTTTCTGAAAAAGTAGATATTACGGAAGAGATCCTTCGGTGCCGGAGTCACGTGGAACAGTATTTATCATTTTTACATGAGGATGAACCTGTTGGAAAACGATTGAACTTCCTTTTACAGGAAACACACCGAGAAATCAATACAATTGGTGCAAAAAATTCTGATATAACCTTGACGAATCTCGTTATTGAACTGAAAAATGATACGGAAAACCTTAGAGAGCAAGCTCAGAATATTTTATGAAGAATTTAATTGCAATTTCTGGTCCTTCGGGAACTGGAAAAACAACTTTGTGTCGTGAATTACAACGAAAAAAACAGGAAATTAACTTTTCAGTATCCTGTACAACTCGTCATCAGCGCTACACAGAAGAAGAAGGTGTGGATTATCATTTTATTTCAATAAAAGAATTTGAGGAAAAAATCACCAAAAGTGAATTTGTGGAATATGAAAAGGTTCACGGAGATTATTATGGAACAATGAAAAAACCAGTCAAGGATGCCATCATGAGGAACAAGTTTTTATTGCTTGAAGTTGATGTAAAAGGAGCTAAATCTATTCGATCATTATATCCGGAAAATACGGTTACAATTTTTATTTTGCCTCCCAATCTTGATGATCTCCGAAAACGGTTAAAAAGCCGTGGCACAGATTCGGAAAAAAGAATAAACAAGAGATTGGAACGATTGGAATTGGAATTGAAAGAAAAAGATTGGTTTGATTATTATGTGATCAACAATCATATTGAACATGCCAGTAATGAATTAATTAAAATAATTGAAAATCAAACAGAAGGAGTGTTATATGAGTCTTAAATCGTTGTCTTTTCGCCAAATCGAAGAGCAGACAGATGATATTTATGAAGCAGTAGTTGTCATGGAACGAAGAGCCAAGCAAATACTTCAAGATCGCCTTGCGGAAAAACTTTTACAAGAGGAAGACAGCAGGGACCTGGGTGTTTTTGATGAAGTTCCTGAAATAGATCCGGAAACTTATCAGGAAGTAGAGAAAGTAACGACTGTGGCTATCAAGGAATTTATTAATGGTGAGTTAACTTGGCATAAAAACCCACAAGATCCGAAGAAATAATTATTAATGGATCCAAATATAGCGGTGAATATTTATCATTTTCTTAGTCAAACCCGTGAATTATTTGGGGACGAATTATTTGTTCAAAAATCCAATGCAATTGAAAATCGAAGTTCTGATAACAAATTTCCAGAATCGTTAGAAGAATTTTATAGTCAGATAAATAATTGTCTTAACTGCCAGTTAGGATATAAACGAACAAAGTTTGTTTTTGGTGTAGGAGATCCAAATGCGGATTTGTTATTAGTGGGAGAAGCGCCAGGAGTTGATGAAGATCGCCTTGGAGAACCATTCGTAGGTCGTGCGGGAAAGTTGTTGGATAAAATTCTAGCCGCTATTCACCTCAACAGGAATAAAGGTGTGTATATCTGCAATGTGTTGAAATGCCGTCCTCCGAATAACCGTGATCCATTACCATCTGAAGTGGATCAATGTGAACCATATCTTCAGCATCAAATTCGCCTCATTAAACCTAAGTTAATTGTAGCATTAGGAAGGGTAGCCGGGAAAACTTTATTAAAACATGATGTCCCTTTAAAAGCCATGAGAGAGAAAATTCATTATTATGAAAATATTCCTCTGATAGTAACCTATCATCCTGCAGCTCTTTTAAGAAACTCAGGATTTAAACCACCAACGTGGAAAGATTTTCAATGGATTCAATCAATCCTTGACGGGAAAACGAATATTGGCTAAGAATAACAAATCAGAAATTTTGAACGTTCAGCCCCAGGCCCTGGAGGCAGAACAAGCTGTATTAGGGTCAATGCTAATTAGTAAAGAAGCTGTCCCCAAAGTTTTACAATGGATTTCATCAGACCATTTTTATAAAGATGCTCATGCAAAGATTTTTTCTACGATGATTACATTGTTCAATGAAAATGAACCTGTTGATACAATTTCAGTAACCGATCGATTAAAGAAAAATAAAGAACTCGAATCGGTTGGAGGTGCATATTTTATAACCGGATTAGTTGACTCTGTACCAACAGCAGCGAATGTAGAAAGTTATGCCAAGATAGTTTTGGAAAAAGCTGTATTACGCAAGCTGATTTATCTGGCTCATGACATGTCCAAAGAAGCTTATGATGATCGCCAAACGGTTGATGATATTCTGGACAGTGCTGAGCAATCCATTTTCACCATCACCCAAAACCGTTTAAAGGGTGGTTTTAAACATATCGAACCTATACTCCATGATTCATTCGAACAGTTGGATGCTATTAGTTCGAAAGCGGGATCTGTAATTGGGGTGCCATCTGGCTTGATCGATTTAGATGCAATGACTGCTGGTTTTCATCCTGGTGACCTGGTGATCATTGCAGGCCGTCCAGCAATGGGGAAAACCTCACTTGCTCTTTCAATAGCACGGAATGCTGCGGTTGATCATAAGGAAGGTGTTGGGATTTTCAGCCTGGAAATGGCGGATCATCAGATTGCCATGAGGTTTCTTTGTGCAGAATCAAAAGTGGACAGTCATCTTGTTCGGACTGGCAATCTTCCAAAATCTCAGTGGAAAAATTTAAGTATTCATGTAGGGACATTGGCGGAGGCACCAATTTATCTTGATGATTCACCGGCAATTACCGTGCTCGAATTACGAGCGAAGGCTCGGAGATTAAAGGCAGAGCATGATGTAAAAATGATTATAGTTGATTATCTTCAGTTAATGCAAGGGCCAAAAGGTGTTGAGAGTCGTCAGCAGGAAATTTCAATTATAACACGGTCACTCAAGTCACTTGCAAAAGACTTGAAAATTCCAATCGTTGCTTTATCTCAATTATCAAGAGCAGTTGAAAATCGAAGTGATAGACGTCCACAATTGTCGGATCTTCGTGAAAGCGGAGCGATTGAACAGGATGCGGATGTCGTCATGTTTTTATACCGTCAATGGATATATTCTCGGGAAGAGGATGACAGAGGTAAAGCCCAAATTATAATCGCCAAACAGCGCAATGGACCTACGGGAACTGTTAATGTAACATTTATTGACCGTTTTGCTCGATTTGAGAACATGTCTGTTTATGAAAGTGAAGAAACTGCAGTACCATTCTAGTGGAGAATCCCCTTGCCAAACTTATTCCTTACGTTGTAGGTGAATATCCGAAATCTTTTCTAAAGCTATACGAAAAAGTTGTTATCCCCAAAGGGACTAATGAAGAGACTATTAAGGAATCTTTGTGGAAAGCATATGAATTTGGAACAGTACGACACCAAGGTCAAAAACGTCGCTCGGGGAAACCTTATTTCAGTGATCACTGTCTTCAAGTAGCAA
>CAJXJG010000085.1 GCA_913054425.1 uncultured Fidelibacterota bacterium | reverse complement strand
CTGAAAACAGATATTCTTTTGCCTGTTCCTAGGTCACTCTCATCTATCATTGTTGCGTCAGCTATATTTGAAAAATAAAAAATAATATCTGGCGATGATTGGAGTTGAATCCCACCATTGGCAAGTGTAGCATCATTAGGAATTGGAATATTGACTTCTAAATATTGATTAGACGCGTTCCAATATCCTGAGACTTCAATGCCCGTCTTGGGCAAAATTTCGCCAAGGGTAAAATCATCCGGTGGAGTCATATCAAATAAAACACTACTGCCATTTGTAGAGACCAAAACTGTATCACCGGGATTACCAACCCAATCTTCAAACCCAATACTAAAGGGAATAAATCCTTCATCTTCATCACCGGTCATTCCATAAACTGATTTAAAGACCCCATCTGAAGTATCAGAAATATCAGGTGAGTTGCCCGCAATTGTAATTACTCCAGTCCTCAATGTTTCGCTTATTGTATAATGGAGATATAGTGAATCTCCAGAAATGCACAATGTTGAATCATTAATATTGTTACTATAAAAATTAACCCAGGGTAATTCTGGGGCTGTTCCATCGAACCGAACACGAGATCCATTTTGAGTGTCAGTTAATTCAACTGATTCGTTTCCTGCCAAATCAGTCATCGAAATGGAAAATTGGACCCATCCTTCATCTTCATTCCCAATAAAAGTGTGTGCTGCTGTAAAACTCAATCCATCCTGGCTCGGAATTTTTTCAGAACCAGCAAGTGTAATATTCAGATCACGGTATTCTTCGCTTATTTGGAATCTCAATGTATCGGTGGTGCCAATCCCCGCCAGGGTATCCCCATAAACATTATTGGTATTCATCTCTGTCAATGAAAAATCAGGGGTGGTTCTATCAAAAAGAACCTCAGTTTCATTTGTTGTTGTATCTGCATCTGGCCCTGATGCACCGCCTAAATCAGTATAAGAAATATATAAGGTTATAGCACCCTCATTATCGTCCTCACTCATTACATACAAACCACGATACTTTGCTGTTGATGGGTTATCGTAACCAGTTGATACTCCCGCAATCGTTACCGTGATATTATCTAGAACCTCCGTTGCAATAAATGTCACAAAAATGGAATCACCAACCTTAGCCCAGGAGGTATCAGGATTGTTAGAAGCAATGGAGACATAATTGATCTCCGGAGGAAGAATATCATGATTCACATAGCTATCATCCGTTGTTGATGTAACCTGGTTCCCCGGATTGCCTGCACTGTCCTTAAAATCAACCGAAAAGGATAAGATACCATCGGCTTCTGCACCAGTAAGGGTGATCTTTGATGTATAACTCCCCTCAGACTCAGCCACAGTTGCAGGTGTTTCACTGATCGTTACAACCATGGAATCCAAGATCAGGGGTTCGTTGGGTGTAAACGTTAAATAAACATCATTTCCACTGATTCCAATGGATGTATTGTTGATGTTGCTGGACTCAATATGCACATAGTCAAGTTCCGGTAGGGTTCGATCAAAAATAACCGAGGTTTCATCTGTTGTTTCAGAGACAGGATCACTATTCAGTCCCACAAGATCTGTAACAATAATCTCAAACTCTATTTCACCTTCTGGGTCTGCTTCGGTCATTTCATATTTAGCAGTGAAAGAATTACCTCCCAAGTCTGTCACTATCGCAGCTTGGGTTACTATAGTTCCTGTTGTTGCCATTAATTCGTCATCACTGGAAAATGAAATTGTAATCGAGTCTCCTACCTTTGCCCATTCAAGATCTGGATTATTTGAAATAACTGAAACTGGATTCAGTGTAGGTTGGGTTTTATCAAATATCACCTGAGTATCATCCGTGGTTGAGCTCGTACCTTCAGCTGGATTTCCCCGAGAGTCTGTTAATGTATCAATTTGAAATAGAATAATACCCTCTTCATCACTGTCCTGCATAATATACGTTGCCTGCCATTGATTACTACCTAAGTCAGTCACAGTTGCAGAATTTGTTGATATGGTTACGACTGGCGTTTGAATTTCTACATCCGTTTCAAATATGAGTGTAATCTCATGTCCAATAGTTGCTAAGGAAGAATCAGAATAATTGGATTCATATGATACACTGACGATGGTTGGAGCCGTTTCATCTATTAATAATATCGTTGCACTTTCTGCCCCTTCAGTTTCATTCCCCGGAATATCAAACAAATGGGATTTAAATGAAAGTATATCATTTTCAGCATACCCTACCAATGCCACAATAGAATCTCTAGGGAGTGAGATTGTTTTGGTTGCTCCAACTTCTCCAGATTGAATGAATTCATAATTCCCTATTTTTTCATATGAATTGGATCCAACTTTTGCATAAACCTGAACTCGTCCATTATTTAAAGTAGAATCATTTTCAATTGGGATACTTACTTCAACGCTGGAATTTGTTGAATTCCAAACACTATCCACAACATTACCGCCTGCCGATGATATTTCCCCTGTGGTAAAATCCGTTGGATATGTATTATCAAAAATGATAAAGGATTCGTTTGTCGTATTTGTTACGGGTTCTCCTTCATTTCCAGCTGAATCAGTGTATACTATTTCAAAAGAGAAGGGACCTTCTGGATCAACAACTGTAAAAGTATAATTCAAATCGAATTCTGTACCACTATAAAGATATAAAGTCGTGGGCTGAGAATTGAACGTTCCCGAAATTGTTAAGAGCCCCTCACTCGTATTTGAATATACTCTACCCCCCTCATTTAACTTCGCCCAGGATTGGTCCCAGGTATTCCATGAATTGGCGCTTACATTATTCAATACAGGTTTTGTTCGATCAAAAATAACTTGGCTACCATCTGTTGTTGATGTTACCCCATCTACTGGATTCCCACGGGCATCCACGATTTCATCTAAGGTAAAAGCAATTACACCCTCATCATCTGTTTCTAACATGATATAAGTGGACAACCATTTAAAACTTCCCAAATCTGTAACAGTCACAGCACCACTTGCAATAGTCATGGTAGGTGTTTGGACATCCTCATCCACCTCAAAAGAAATTGAAATAATATCTTCTACTTTTGCTTTAGTTGTATCTGCGTTATTTGATTCAATATGCGAACTCAAAATAACGGGCGGGGTTTGATCAATCACAAGTCGGAAAATACTTTCATTTCCTTCTGTTTCATTACCGGGTCGATCAGACATGATTGCTTTAAACGAAATTGTATCTTCCTCAGCAAAACCAGTTATGGCTTCAACTTGAGCAGCTGTAAAGGTGAGAGTTTTACTTGTATTCAAATCAGCTTGAGATAAAGCAAAGGTAGTACCCAATTTTTCAAATGCATTATTCCCAATCTTCGTCCAAACCTGAACCCAGCCATTTTTTAATGTGGTATCACTTGCCACGGGAATGAATACATTCAAACCGGTATTGGTTGAATTCCAAGCATTTTCAATTGTATTTCCACCTGTTGAAATAACTGTATCAACAGTGAACTCAGTTGGAGCCGTCCTATCAAAAATAACATAACTGCCATCTGTAGTTTCAGAAATGGGTGTTCCGTCATTCCCCGCACAATCATTATGAGTAATATTGATCGCAATCATTCCCTCTGGATCTGTTATAGTCATTTCCCGTTTCGTATGTACCACAGTCGTATCTTTGGAAAAATCTTTACCATACTTATTCCCTAAATATTTATATGTCTTTGTCAATTCTCCTTGATTTAATTCCCGGTCATACAACAACACCTCAGCAATGTAGGAATCACTGTGCTGATAATTGAGTCGATTCCAATTAATTTTGTATTTATCAAAATTCCTGCCATTTGTCATGTTACTTGAATTCACCTCGTTCCCATCAACAATAGTTGTTGTTGATGTGGTACTTCCTAAAACGCCATACAGTTTTAATTCATTATCCCACGGTTCGAAATCTATCTGCCCATTACTTAAGAATCTAAATACGCCGTTTAATTGGGTAATCTGGAAAAAATCTCCATTATTGTTATCTCCATTTGAGAAAAATGAATCATAGTTCTGTGGTGTTCCAATCATTTGAAACACGATAAAAAGAGAGTACTCATTGGCCGTCCATTTACCAGCACCTAAATCATGGACAAGTACGTCTTCTTGGCTTCGACTAAACATTAAAGAATTATTTCCATTGAACTGATTTTGAACGAGATCTGGTAACCCCAATCCTGCCACTTCAGATACATCTGAGCCGTTCCCAGATTTATCAACCCAGATCACTACTTCTGATCCTAAAAGATTATCCTCATTCATTCCCTCAGATATCCCATCTCCATCCACATCATCTGCATCCAACCATAGCTTTAGATTATCCGTTACAATTTCACCACCAGAACATTCACTTGACCCATTATAAACTGATTCAGTCGTGTCATACAACGTCATGGTTGCACCTGCCAGAGTCACATCCGTCTCAAATAAAATCTCATCTGCTCCAATATCCAATCTTACTGTATCGCCAACTTTTGCCCATTGTGGATCTGCATTACTAGAAATAATAGTCATAGGACTCACAATGGGTTCTGTACCATCAAATACCACCGTTGAGCCATCCGTAGATCCGCTATGAGTCCCGGGGTTTCCAAGATAATCCGTGGTTGTTAATATAAAGTTTAGACTTCCATCTGCTTCTGCCCCACCTAAGGTATACGTAGATGAGAATTGCTCACTGCCTAAATCAGTTTCTTCATCAGCATTATTTCCATCAACAGTAACCTCCGGCGTTTCCACATCTTCATCATAGGCCATTGTAATTGTGATAATATCGCCCGTTTTGGCCAGATGAGAAAAATTATTATTGGAAGAAATTGTAACCGGGTCTGGGGAATTAGCAATGAGATCAATGACTAATTCAGTTGTGCTGGTATCACCCTCTGAAAAATTTCCTGCTACATCAAAAAGGTAAGCAGATAATTGAGCTGTACTATCATGGGCAAAATTAGCGATTGCTTCAAAATCACTTTCAGAACCAGAAACAACCATTGTACCTGTATTAAAATCATTTATTGTAATTGTATCTTTTAAACCGAATCCTTCAAATGCATTCAGCCCAATCCGACCCCGAAGTTGAAAGGATGAGCCTACAATGACACCTGTATCAAAAACCGGATCCTGAAAATAAATCGGTGAATCTTCCGTGATCCAGGATGCGCCGTTTACGGTCCCATTATTACCATTTGAGCTTGAATCAGCTATTTCATTTCCGGAACCAATATCGATGGGCCAATAGCCTATAAGTCCGGTTTCATCCCCATTTAAACTACTTTCCTTTGATGCTTTGATCTGAAAAGCAGATCGAACAACGCTCCAAATCCTAACTTCATCGATCATTCCGTCAAAATAACCGACTGAGCCATCCTTGGAGAAATTCCCCAGTGTTAAATTATCTGGTGCATTGGTCCAATCGATATTTCCTAATGCATCTGCGGAATCAATAGCAGCTCCATTTCGAAAAATAACAACTTGATTTCCATCAAAAGTAGCAGCTAAATGTGTCCACTGTCCAACAGGCGTGGAAGCTTCAGCCATATTTGAATACTCGATCGTGTTAGAATTTGTTTTTAAATAGAATCGCCATCCAGTGGCAAAATAAACAAATCCAAACCCTGCTTCACTGGCACCATTATCCATTGCATAATTTAAAAATCCTTCGTTATCACTATAGGAATTGGGTTTGACCCAGACTTCAACAGTTAGGGCATCTGTTGCCTGGTATTCAGCGATCCCTGGAATTGTCACCTGATCATTCATTCCGTCGAATAAAAGAGAATTACCCACGGTATAGTCAAAATCAATCACAGCAGAATCCTGTGGGACACCCACATCCATTTGCACCTCAGTATTTGTGCTATTCCATATATTTTCTGCTACTGTGCCCCCCGATACTGTGACGGTTCCCACCGTAAAACCAGGTGGGTCGGAATTATCTACAATTACCTTTGATCCATTGGTGGTTTCTTTTACTGTTTTTCCATCAATCCCATTAATATCTGTAAAATCAATTGTAAACTGAAGAGGTCCATCCGGATCTAATTCTGTCACGGTATAATAAGCGACCCAGTTTGTACTGCCCAGGTTATCAATGTTGCAGGCCGTTCCATTAATTTGGACATAAGGGTCAATTGATAATTCAGAGTCAACCATAAAATTCAGCCAAATGTTCGTCCCCGCTGTTGCAGTAGCTGGATCCTCATTAGCTGACTCAATGGTAACACTCGTCAGTTTAGGTAGGGTGAGAACTTGAATATTATCTACGATCCATCCATTAATCGCATACGAGTCATCACCATATGCTGTCCATCGGATCTGAAGATCTGCACCAGATTCAATATCAGCCGTAAAGGATTCAGTTCGCCTTGAAACATCCACATCTCCTGCATCAGGTCCAATGGCATAGTCAAGGACAGTTACCCAGTCGGTTCCTCCGTGATAGGAAATCCTCAATCCATTTAACTCGTCCTCATCATAGAAATCTAGTGCAAAATCAAATTGGACTAAAACACTTTCATTCTCTCCTACGTCAATATAATCTGTCGTCATATTATGTTCAAAATTTGTCTGCCGAGGGGTCCAGTTATAGATTGCAGCAGGAGGTGTATCATTACCATCCCAGTTATTACCAATTTGCCAATTCCCCTCAAAAGCATATCCCGTGGGCCAGGATCCAGTACTAAAATCCTGATAGTAAAGTTCTTCTCCAAAACCAGGGATAGCCATGGAAAGAATTATAAGTACAATAATTTTTCTCATTGAATAATCACCTCGGCAGCTCGATCACCATTCAGATCAATTATATTGTCATTATAATCAATCATTTCACAGAATTTTAAATTATACCTGATACTATCAGTTCCAGTATTAAAGGGCGTAAACACCAAATCTGCAATGTGACCTGTTCCTTCTATATTATATTTAACAGTGTCTAGGAAAAAGGTGTAGATATCAATGATATTTTCACCATCATATGAATAAGTGAATAAAGGAGTTGCCTTACTCGTGTCCGTAATGAAAAGGCCGGGTTTAATCGTATCTAATTCTAAGAAGGAATTCGGGAATTCAATCTGTAAATGAACGCCTGCAAATGGCTCCATGGAATCAGGTTTAAAAACAATAAAGGATTCAATAAGGACAGAATCAGAAAGCGATTTTGTCTGACTCTTGGGATAGAAGACAAGAGTAGGGGCACCAATTCCCTGTTCTTCGTTAGCCTCAAAATCTACAGGGTTATCTAATTCCTTCTTGTGGATTGTGCAGGAATCAACAACCAGCCAAAGAGCAAAGACGAGATAAAATCCACGATGGTTTTTCATGGATTATCCTGATTCTGCCGATGAGGGCGGGTCCCATTTTTGGTAAATATTTTTTAAAGGCTTGGGTCCGACAATCCAAGCAT
>CAJXJG010000084.1 GCA_913054425.1 uncultured Fidelibacterota bacterium | reverse complement strand
ATGATCAATCAATTAATGTGGAAGACGTCAAGCTTCTCATGGCAAAATGTTATTATGCGAAGGGATACTTGTCTGATAATTCTGCTGAAGGTACGGATGCATTATATTGGATTTTACAGTTGGATCCAGAATATGGTTATTTGAATGCGGCTGACCCGCTTACATGGAATCTTTATAATTATGGGGTACAGGATTTTGATTCTTTCGATGAAATAATACTGATAATTCTTACGGTATTGGAAAGGGAGGTTTTCTCCGCTTAATTATGGGTGATGTGCATAACATAAAAACTGTAAAAATGATTACGGAAATAAGTAGAATCCGTCTTCGGATTTTCTATGGATGGTTAGTATTGTTCATGATGGCTGTTCCTATGTCTGGGCAGGATGTTACGATGGAACTGTTTCCTATTGACAATCCGCAGACGATTTCCAGGCTTGATTGGAATCAGCAATTATTTTGGGTCAGGATAACTAATAATGAAAATGCACCGATTCAATACAGGATTGTGTACAGGTTGCAGATTTCAAATTCGCCCCTGATCAATGGTACAATAATGACTGGTCGCACCCGTGTAGGTACGAAACAATGGGATGGAGAAAACAGTCATGGATATTTAGCCGCTAATAGTGGGGAAAACGTTTACAATAATGATTATTCCCGGATTGAACAGCTTACAGTTGATCCGGGATTCAACGCTATTATTGCCCATGCAGGTACATTGCCTTCTGGAGATTATGAACTGAGAGTAGAACTGTTGGCTAAGTTTTGGAGTGACGATAGTGAACTGTATTTTATTGATCCTCCTCCTGTTGAAACAATCTACCACGAATGGAGAATTACAATTCCCGTTCCACCTTTATTATATTTCCCGGCAGATGAAAGCGTGATTAACCAGACAAATCCGACTTTTTCCTGGTATTCATTGCAGACAGCTTTTGGTACAAAATTTCTATACAATATCCGGATTTGTTTGGTTGAAGAAGGACAAAGCAGGGAAGAGGCGATGGAAAACTTGACTCATTGGACCAATGATTGGGACATTGATCATACACACATTGGTGTCCAGGAAAATATCAATTGGACCTATCCTTCAGAAGCTGATCCTTTTGCAATGGGACGTGAATATGTTTGGCAGGTATCTACCTATAATGTGGGTGGACTTTATGGTTGGGATGAAATTGATCCAGCAGTGAGTGAAATTTGGTTATTTAAATTTGGCGAATCGCCAGAATTAATATCCCCAGCTCAAGGAGGAATTGAACCAGGAGTCAGGCCTTCATTTACCTGGGAATCAGTTGTAGGAGCGATGAATTATGAAATCTGGATTGGTGACCGGGATGACGCGTTGGTAGAACTTCCAATCTGGGATGCGATTTTGACCGATGCATCTTATTTGTATCCCGTAGATGCTCCTACTTTGGTTCCTCTTCCATCATATCCATATTATTGGAAGATCAGGGCGAATCCTCTTGAACCGATTCCGGGAGAATGGTCGGAGATATTCCAATTTATTATTAGTTCCATTGAACTAACTGATCCCCCGGCAGGGAGTTCAGTACCAACGATATTACCGACGTTTGATTGGAGTACTCCTGGCGAATTTAGCGGGTATGAAATCAGGATTTCATATGGTGATGATAATCCGGTAGTAAATCCATTCTTTTCACAAACGCTTGCATTGGTTTCTTTTGTATATCCAGCTGATGCGGTCTCATTGGCACCAGGGAAATCGTTTAATTGGATAGTTTTTGCATTTGATCAGGATGAAAATATTTTGGGAGCGGTTGAAGATTATATTGATATGAGTAGTTTTATTGTTGATCCATTGATATTGTTTGAACCACCAGCGGGAAGTTCTGTCAATTCTTTAATTCCAATATTTTCCTGGGATGCGCCTTCAGGAATTAGTGGATTTGAATTTCAAATATCCAGCGAAGAGGATCCTGGCTTGGGTAGTCCAGAGTATATATATCCGGTTTCTAAAGAAAATTATCAACTCAATGCTTCGGAATATTTGTTAGAAATAGAGAAGTCATATTTTTGGAGGATCATTCCTTTGGATGCTAATGGAATCATAATGGGTAATATTGATGATTATCTGCCATCTAATTTTGTTGTTGAATCTCTGGATTTGACAGTACCTGTTGTGACAGTTTCCATTAATGATGAGACACCTAATATGCCAACTATATTTTTAGTTTCAGGTATAGAAGATTCCGAGGGTTATGCATTAACAATTGCAACAGTTGAAGATATTATTTGGGAATCACCAGTCATTTCAACCTTTCCGTACACGCCAACGAGTGATGATATATTGCTAGCATTTACTACAGAATATAATATAACGGCACAGGCGTACAAAAACGGTGATCCTTTTGGTGAAACGAGCGCTGTATTCACCTTCACTACAGGAAGTGAATCTGAACCTATGGCCCCGTTTGATGAAGAAATAGAACTTATAATAGATTTTGGCGATTAATATGTCGAATACCAATAAAATATTATCAACCCGTTGTAAAGTTCTTGTTTTATCCTTGTTCATTTTTACCCTTGGTTTTTCAGCAACCAGGCCGGTTGCGGTTATGAGCAAAATCATCGGAGATGTTAAAGTGGATCCGGTAACAGAACCTGGCTGGAGAGCTGCTGCATGGGGAGGTAAATTATTTGATGGAGATAAATTGAAGACGGGTGAAGCTTCATTCAGTTCGATTATGTTCCTGGATCGCAGCTTGGTAAAAATAAGGGAAAACAGTAAATTTACAATCAAGTCCAAAAGGACAGTAAAAAGAGAATTGGACACTGAAATTTATATGAAGGTAGGTGAGTTGAATTTAAAAGCAGCTAAAGGATCACAATTTAAAATTCAAACTCCCACCAGTGTTGCTTCGGTAAAAGGTACAGAACTTAATCTTCTTGTGGAGGAAGATGGAACAACTATATTGACTGTTATTGAGGGAACTGTAGCTTTTATGAATGAGATGGGAGAAGTCTTAGCCACAGAAATGACAATTAGCAGATCAAGTGTAAATGAAGCTCCTTCAGAACCGAAAGAAATCCCCAAAAATGAATTACCAACCTGGGTTGGGAAGGTGAAGGAGAATTGGCGATTGAACCTGTCACCAGATAAACCGGGGGAAAAAGAGGTTGGGAAACCATTTAATCTTCAAATTAATGTTGAGGATGCCAAAGATGGAAAGATGGCTTTGGATTACAACAATGAAGTAAACCTCTCTTCCAGTGGAGCCGACTTTGTATTTTCAGTTGATGGGGGTCAAAGCTGGACTTCTGATGCAGTAATAAAGTTGATTAAAGGAAGGGGTGTCATTAAAGGTAAAGGTGTTGCCTTTGGGAAGTCAACATTGACCGTATCCGGAGGAAGTTCATCACCGGGAGAATTAAGTATTAGTACAAAGCGATCGAAAGCTATTATGACTAAGACTGAGCGAGCCCTTGAAAAGGTTGATCCTGAATTAGCAGAGATCGTTGCAGGGAAACAAATATTGTCCAGCAGGGTGAGCATAGGTACAGGAAGTGTTGAGAGTATTTTAGATGCCATCAATTCCGGTAAACTGGAAGTGACATCAAAAGAAGTTATTGAAAATCCGGACGGAACTATTCGGGTAATTTTAAAAGTTAATCCTGCCGGAAGTACAAATTCAGGTCAAGAAGAAGGTGAGCAGGAAGATGAGTTTTAAAATAAAATATACCAAATTTATTGTTCTGATTATCCTGTATGGGATTTTGGGTTGGGATAGCCTATTTGCCCAAACTGATACTGTCAAACCAATGATTTTACACAATGCAGTAGCGAAAACATTTGAAGGACAACCTCTGATCATTGAAGCAATCGTAACTGATAATGATAAACTCCAGGATGTGACTCTTTTCTATCGTACGGTGGGGGAGTCAAATTTCAAATATGAGTTAATGAACCTCGAATTCAATGATTATCGTTTTGAAATCCCTTCGGAAGATATAGGCGCAGAAGGGATAGAATACTACATCGAGGCGGTGGATTCATCTGATAATCGGGCATATGCACCTGAAATTGATCCGGAAGATTATCCTTATCTAATCGCTTACGAATCTTTTTCTGGAACGAGTACCCCTGCTGATACTGTAAAACCAACAATTTTACACAATGCAGTAGCAAAAACGTTTGAAGGACAACCTCTGATCATTGAAGCAATTGTAACGGATAATGATAAACTCAAGGATGTGACTCTTTTCTATCGTGCGGTTGGGGATACAATTTTCCACAATGAGTTAATGACCCTCGAAGTTAATGATTATCGTTTTGAAATTCCGTCAGAAGATATAGGGGCAAAAGGAATAGAATACTACATCGAGGCGGTGGATTCATCTGATAATCGGGCATATGCACCTGAAATTGATCCGGAAAATAATCCTTACCTGATTTCTTTTGGAATGAGTGCTCCTGATGTTCTATTACTGAATCCCGAGGATGGGTCCGTAAATTCGGACGGACATCAATTGATTATTGTTTCCCTTTATGATGAGGAAGACGATATTGATGTTGCTTCCATAAAGATGGAGGTTGATGGAGTGGATGTGACGGATGGATTGGAAATGAACCAGGACATCATTTCGTATGTTCCTTCAACAGATTTTGCTCTTGGTTCTCATTCAATAAAATTTTATATCAGTGATCTCAAGGGAAATGAATCCCCGCCAATGTCTTGGACATTTCTCATAAAAGAAGTAAAGGTTAAAGTACGGAAACCCTTGTTTGCTGACGCAAAAATCAAGGGTGTTATAGATTATGAGTCGGAGTTTGATACATTCTCCGGAAAAGACCAGCCAGAGAACAGGCCGTTTGATACACAAAAACCGAGAGTGAAATTGACTTTCAGCAAGAAGAATTTAAAAGCTACAGTAGGTATTGCCCTGAATAAGCATTTTGACCCGGCAGCAAACGACGTGGACAAAAATAGACAGCCGCTTGATCGTTTTCGATTTTCAATTGCAACTCCGGTTATATCATTTAAAGCCGGTGACCATAACCCGTCATTTTCTAAATTGACGTTAAAAGGTGCTCGTGTTCGAGGAACGGTAACAGATTTTCACTATAAAGGATTGAGTACACAATTTGTTTATGGCCGTACAAAAGAAATGATCCCCGGGTTTACGAGTTTTTCAAACGATAGTTCTGTGTATAATAAAGGAACCCTCAGCAGAAAATTAATTGGATTAAGTACACAGTACAATTATCAAGATATTGTTGAGTTTGGTGTTAATTATTTACAGGTAAAAGATGATACGACCAGCCTGGAAGATGAAGTATATGGAAATTTTTCTGCCATCCCGGATTCGTTACGTAATAATTATGCCGCCCAAAGTAATAAAGTAGTGGGGGTTAATTCCAGGGTAAAATTATTTGATGGAAAAACAGAAGTGGTATCGTATTGGGCTGCTTCAATCCTAACAGAGGATATTGTTGATCCAGTTCGTCGCAATCAGGATGTGAGCACTTATAATTCCGATAAGGGGCTATTGACCAATATTAGTGAAGGCACCTATTTGGTTGAATTTACCAATAGGAATCAATATTTTGATTTGAAAGGATCGTTTAAAAGGATTCCCCGATTATTTTCTTCATTGGGTAATTCTTCGATACAGACAGACATTCAGGGACTTAAACTGGATGGGCGCACTAAATTATCTAATAACCAAATCATGCTTACCCTTGGGTATGAGAATACCCATAATAATTTGGATTTGTTAGATGTTCAGACAGTTAGAAATGCTACTTATTCAGGAAATATGAATATGATGAAACCCGGTTTCCCTGGTTTGAATCTTGGATATCGTTTCATGACCCATAAAGGAAAAGCTGTAGTAGAAGATACATTGAATCTCAGTGATGATAAAAGTTCAACCATAACCATTGCTCCTACCTACAGTTTAAGCATTAAAAATGTTGAGATTGGTTTATCCGGAAACCTGATGTTCATGAACTTTCAGGATGATGCGAACAGGGAGTCTTCATTTAAAAGTAATTCCTACATGCTAGCGATAACTCAGAACTATCCAAATAGATTGTCTGTAAATCTTGGTTTTGGACTTTCACAAAATATTCCTCAGTCAGACAGCAAAACCACGTTTACCCTTTTGAATGGAAAAGTAGCTTATGCATTAAAAATAAAAAATAAAAAAGTTAAGTTTTATTCGGGAACTACCTTGGTTTATGGATCGAAAGCTGGTGACGGAAGTGAAAATGAGATTGATAATCGTAAAGTTTCATTTAATGTTGGCGGGCAGTATAAATTTTCAAAAAACCAGTTTATTGGTCTGGATATTGGACTTGTAAAAGTGAATGATTTTGTTGCAGATCCAGTAGGATCAAAAGATTATACTGAAATCAAAGGTAAATTAAAATACAAGTATACTTTCTAAATAATTTATAGTAACTTTTCGCCCTTCTCTTTAATTATAATAAAGATTTATTATTGCTTATTACCAACTTCTTTTGAGTAAAATGATTAAGAGAACCGTATGTTTAGCACGGATAATAATGTCAACTTATTTTCAACAATAACAAGTTTATAGATACTAAGGAGCGGGTGAAATGAGAAAACTTCCTCAAATCGTTATTTTTTCTGTATTTTTATTGAATCAAGGATTGTATTCACAACCTTCAGATTGGACAGTTACCCCCAATCCAGCCTCAGGTGTGTTCATTGGTCAAGCAACGATTGATGGAACCCCTGCAAGCAATGGGGATTGGTCAGCAGCTTTTGATGAGGATGGAAATTGTGCTGGTGCAGCAGAACTAACCATAAATGGAGGGATTGCATATATAAATATGCCGATTTATGGCGATGATTCAACAACCCCGGATGTTGATGAAGGAATGAATGCAGGGGAAAATTTTCTTTTGAAGCTTTGGGATTCTTCAACGGGGTCTGTTTTAGAATATCCAGTTAGTTTTGACTGTTGGTCTAATCAGAATGGTGCACCTATGCCGGGCTGTGGTGGTGCTACTGAAGTGTATGATTTTCCAGGTGGTACTCCGCCATCAAACGAACCACCTGTAGCCAATGACCATTCTGTCTCAGTTGATGAGGATGGCTCAGTAGCTATTACACTAACAGGTTCTGATCCTGATGGTGATGAACTAACTTATGCAGTGACAGTCGGACCATCAAACGGTTCTCTTTCCGGTGATGCGCCCAATCTAACCTATACTCCAAATGCTAATTACAACGGCAGTGACTCGTTTACCTTTAGTGTTTCTGATGGACAGGACTCTGATGAAGGCATGGTTGATATCACGGTGCATCCGGTAAACGATTCTCCCGCAGCAGGTTTCACATATTCAGCAGAAATGTTTGAAGTAACTTTTACAAATACATCTTCAGATGTGGATGGTGATGAATTGGGTTCAAGCTGGGATTTT
>CAJXJG010000083.1 GCA_913054425.1 uncultured Fidelibacterota bacterium | reverse complement strand
AACTAAAAAATCATCCCTGGTTTGTTGCGTGCCAGTACCATCCTGAATTAAAAAGTAGAGTATTAAAAGCTCATCCCCTTTTCCGTGAGTTTATCAAAGCAGCAGTTGTTTATACTAATTGAGGAAAAAGACAGTGACATCAAATATTCAGGTTGGACCAGTTAATTTTGGGGAAAAATCTTTACCGGTTATTGCGGGTCCTTGTGTAATAGAGAGCCGAGATCATGTCTTGAAAATGGCGGAAGCAATTATGGAAATTACAGATCGATTAAATATGCCATTTATCTTTAAGAGCTCTTTTGATAAGGCCAATCGGACGTCAATTCACTCTTTTCGTGGACAGGGAATAGAGGAAGGATTGCGGATTTTTGAAGAAGTTAGATCTTCTTTTAAAATTCCCGTTACCACAGACATCCATTTACCTGAACATGCGAAAGTAGTCTCTCAAGTGGTTGATTTACTCCAGATTCCTGCTTTTCTCTGCCGCCAGACAGATTTGTTGATTGCTGCAGGTGAAACGGGTAAACCTGTCAACGTAAAAAAAGGACAATTTCTTTCCCCATGGAAAGTATCAAGCATTGTTAAGAAGCTGGAGGAAACCGGTAACACTGATATTTTACTTACAGAACGGGGAACAACCTTTGGTTATGAAAGTTTAGTGTCTGATATGCGCTCAATTCCTGTCATGAAAAAGACTGGGTATCCTGTGATTTTTGATGCTACCCATAGCGCCCAGATGCCAGGTATAAAAGGCGGGAAAACGGGAGGACTCAGGGAGTTTATTCCAACGTTAGCAAAAGCTGCGGTAGCTGCCGGATGTGACGGATTATTTTTGGAGGTACACGATAATGTTGATGAAGCACAATCTGATGCAGCTACTCAATGGCCTTTAGATAAGTTGGAATCTTTGCTGACCGCAGTAAAAAATATCAGAGAAGCATTTTTAAACTCTTAAATTATAAAGATGAATATAAATAAAGAGGTAGAGGAAAAGCTGAAAAAGGTGAATCTGTTAATCTCAGATGTTGATGGTGTTCTTACAGATGGTTCAATATATATTGGAGCTGGAAATGTTGAGTTGAAAAAGTTTTCTGTTGAGGATGGTGCGGGAGTTGCACTGGCTAAAGTAGCTGGATTAAAAATTGCCTTTTTATCTGGCAGATATTCACCCGCAACAGACATACGTGCAAAGGAATTAAAAATTGAGGATGTTTACAATGGAATGTTAAATAAAATTCCTGCGTATGAGGAATTGAAACAGAAATATAATTTGGAGGATTCAGAAATAGCTTATATTGGTGATGGATTGATTGATCTGCCTGTGATGGAAAAGTCCGGTGCTCCTCTTTCTGTTCGAAATGCCTATTTACCAGTGAAGAAAGCTGCCGTGTATGTAACCGATAAAAACGGAGGAAGTGGCGCACTTCGGGAAGCCGTTGATTTGATTCTTAAAGCTAAAGGAGTGTATGAGGAAGCTATTAAACGTCTGACAAAAAAAGTCATCGAGACTTCCAGTGGATGAAGATGCGTATACTCATTATTATTTCCATTACACTGTTTATTATCATGTCAATATTGTTCTTTTCCGGTTGTTCATCATTTACTTCAACTAGCACGGGAGAATCCAGTGAAGGGATGCCTGATCAGGAAAGCTGGGGGGTAACCATATATATGACGGATGCAGGCTTACAACGGGCTGTTGTGCAGGCAGGTCATTTAGAGAAATTTAATGATCGCCTTTATGTTTTGTTGGATCAGAAGGTTGAAGTAGATTTTTTTGATATGAAAGAAAAGCATACCTCCCGCTTGACCTCCCAACTAGCAGAGGTTGATGAAAAATCAAATTTCATGCGCGCAATTCAGAACGTGGTTGTAAAATCGGATAGCGGTGTGACTCTTTTTACTGACACATTATCATGGGATCATGCTCAGGGAATGATTTATACTGACGATTCTGTTAAGATAACAACAGGTAAGCAGGACACCCTCTATGGGATTGGGTTTGAATCAGATGTTCAGATGAAACGCTGGAAAATACGGCATCCTTCCGGAGTGACAAATCGCGGATATGAAAAATAACCATCGTGTACTAACAGCAGAAAACCTTCACAAGCAGTATGGAAAACGCTGGGTTGTGCGGGCAGTGGATATTGAAGTAAAAAAGGGAGAGATTGTAGGCTTGCTTGGTCCAAATGGAGCTGGGAAAACCACAACTTTTCATATGATCACAGGGATGATAAAGCCAACTAAAGGGAAAATCTTTCTAGATAAAAAGGAAATTACTCATGATCCTATGTACAAACGTTCGCGTAAGGGGATTGGATATCTTGCCCAAGAGCCGTCTATTTTTGGAAAACTGTCCGTTGAGGACAATTTGAAACTGGTTTTGGAAATGACTGATTTGTCTAAAGAAGATCAACAAACAAAAATTGAAAAGCTGTTGAAAGCCCTGACAATTGAGCACCTCCGGAATAACAAGGGAAATAGTTTGTCTGGGGGTGAACGGCGAAGGGTAGAAATCTGCCGCTCCCTTGCTATTGATCCTGATTTTATCCTTTTAGATGAGCCTTTCGCTGGTGTCGATCCTATTGCTGTTGAAGATATTCAGTCCATTGTCAAATCGTTAAAAAATCGAAATATTGGGGTGCTGATTACAGATCATAATGTTCGGGAAACCCTTTCAATAACTGACAGGGCATATTTACTTTTTGAAGGAGAAATTTTGAAGTCGGGGACATCACATGATCTGGCGAATGATGAAGAAGCGCGTCGTTTGTATCTTGGGGAAAAATTTAGGCTTGACTGATGTTAAGGCTTGAGCAAAAGCTTTCCCAAAAGCAAGTTTTATCACCACAGCAGGTTCTTCAAGCAAGATTATTGCAGTTAAGTACAATAAAATTGGAAGAAAAAATCTTGAATGAACTGGAAGAAAATCCCGTTCTTGAACAAGTTGAATCTACAAATGACAAAGAAGAAGACTTAGATGAAGAAGTTGACGATTCTCTTGATTTATCCCCAGATGACGATGCGTATGAGCAGGTAGATTTTTATAACAGATCAAAGAAACCAATTGATCTTCCTTTGAAAGAGGAGCAAGACTTTATAGAAACTCTCTTAAATCAGTTAAAACTTATTGATCTAAATGACTCTGAAAGAATTATTGCGGAGGAAATTCTTTGGAATTTGGATGAGCGGGGTTATTTAGCTACAGACCTTAATGTGATCGCAGATCGTTTTGGCAAGGATGGTATGGAGATTGAATCTATTTTAAAGGCAGTTCAGCATTTAGAGCCTTTGGGAATCGCAGCGCGAAATCTACGGGAATGTTTATTAATTCAATTGAAAAAAGATAATGAATCCCTTTCCTATAATATTATTGATTGCCATTTTGAAGATTTCGCCAATAAACGGTTTGAAGTGATAAAAAAAAATACGAATTGTTCTGGAGAACAACTGGCAAAAGCAATCAATATTATCTCCCATTTGAACCCCAGGCCTGGTGAGGGAACCAGATTTACCAAAGATGAGGTGATAATTCCTGATCTAATCGTAAGGGAACAAGGAGATAGTTGGGTTGTTTATACCAATGACAGCGGACTGCCGGAGCTACGAATCAATCCGGATTATGCTGCTATGATGGAAGAGCAGGATACGAATAAACGAGAGGCCAAAAAGTTTTTAAAACAGAGGATTTTTTCAGCAAATTGGTTTATTCAGGCAATTGAGCAGAGAAAGCAAACGTTGAAACAAGTTATGCGATCCATTATTGATCGCCAGCCGGAGTTTTTTTCTGGACAGGTGCATGAGTTACGACCAATGAAGCTCCTAGACATAGCGGAAGATATAAAATTAGATATTTCCACGATCAGTCGTTCGACCCGGGGGAAATATGTGGATACACCTTACGGAGTGTTTGAATTAAAATCTTTTTTTACAGAGGGAATTGAACTCGAGGATGGTCGGGTGATAAGTAATTATATTATAAAACAGGCGTTGAAGAAAATTGTTGAAGAAGAGGATAAACAGCATCCAATAAATGACCAAAGACTTGTGGAAGTATTAAAACAGAAGGGATACCCCTTATCGCGAAGAACGGTCGCAAAGTATCGTGACCAAATGAATGTTCCTGTTGCCCGTCTAAGAAGGCAACTTTAAACAATGATCAGGAGGATACAATAATGGCAGGAAAAAGAATCATTATCGGGGATCAGGAGATCCGAATACCCGATAAGTTAATTAAACTGGGAGTTATGCCTATCGTGGGCATTGTTCTGGTTGTATGGTTATTAACGGGTGTGTATAGTGTTGGACCCGATGAAGTAGGAGTCGTACAGACTTTTGGAAAGGTCAGCCGGGTTGTTCAACCAGGGCTGTCGTACCATTTCCCTTATCCCATAGAAGTTGTGGACACACCCAAGGTCACCGAGGTAAAGAGGATTGAAATCGGATTCAGAAGCGTTGGAAAAGGGCAATTTCGCACAATTGCAAAAGAAAGTAATATGCTTACCGGAGATGAGAATATTGTTGATGCAGAGTTGATTGTTCAGTACAAGATAAAGGATCCGGAAGCGTATCTTTTTAACTTTGTTGCGCCGATATTGACAGTTAGAGAAGCAGCAGAAGCTTCATTGAGAACGGTGGTGGGTCGCCATGGTATTGACGAAGTACTTACGTCAGGTAAATTCGTGATTCAGGAAGAGACGAAGGAACTGCTTCAGTCAATTCTGGATAAGTACAATACAGGAATACTTGTTGTTGCGGCACAGCTTCAGGATGTTTCTCCTCCGAAACCGGTTATAGGGGCGTTCAAGGATGTTGCTTCCGCCAAAGAAGATAAAAATCGAATGATAAATCAGGCGGAAGGATATCGTAACGATATTATCCCCAAAGCCCGGGGTGAGGCTCAAGCCATGATCCGGGAAGCTGAAGGCTTTAGGGAAGCCCGGGTGATGCGCGCTGAAGGAGATGTAGCAAATTTCAGGGCTGTCTTGAAAGAATACCGAAAATCCAAGGCTGTCACCAGAACACGATTGTACCTGGAGGCAATGGAAAATATATTACCAAATGTGCAAAAATATATTATTCCTGATGGAAAAAATGGGAATCTTCTCAATCTTCTCAATCTTGGCAGCACAGAGAAAGGAAGCATAAAATAATGAAAAAAGTACTTATTGGATTTATTATTATTATAGTGATTGGTATATGGACCACCGTCTTTACCGTAAATATGACCGAACAGGTGGTAATTCTTCAGTTTGGAAAACCTGTCAGGACCGTTTTGGACCCAGGTCTGCATTTTAAACTGCCGGTGCCCTTTCAGAATGCGATATTTTTTGACAAACGGCTTTTGGAGTATGATGTTCCACCAGAAGAAGTTTTAAGTAAAGATAAAAAAACGTTGATAGTGGATAATTATGTACGTTGGCGGATATATGATCCACTGTTATTTCTCCAAACGGTACAGGCAATTCCTACGGCAACGACACGGTTAGATGACATAGTTTATTCTCAGCTTCGCCAGGAATTGGGAACCCATGATATGGTTGAAATCATTTCAGAAAACAGGGGACTGATCATGGAAAAGGTGACCAAAAAAAGTCAAGAGGCAACCCGTCCCTATGGAATCGAAGTGGTCGATGTGCGCATTAAAAGAGTAGATCTTCCAAGGGAAAATGAAGAATCCATATATGCTCGAATGAAGGCGGAACGGAACAGGCAAGCAAATAAATTCAGATCTGAAGGAGCAGAAGAAGCACAAAAGATTCGTGCCTCAACAGACAAAGACAAAACGATTATTCTTGCAAATGCTTACAAGGAATCGGAAGAACGGCGGGGTGAGGGAGAAGCCGAAGCTCTGGAAATATATGCAAAAGCATTCAGTGCTGATCCCGATTTCTATGAATTTGTCCGGACTCTTGAAACGTACAAAAAGGTATTGAATGAGAAAACCACGTTAGTTCTTCCTTCTAATTCAAAGCTTTTTGAATTGCTTCTAAAGGGAGATTAACATAATATGGAGAAACGATTTCGTTCCACCACGATTTTGGGAGTCCGACGAAATACTACCATTGCTTTAGGCGGCGATGGACAGGTCACGTTTGGAGATATGGCTCTCAAACAAAAAGCGGTGAAAGTTCGACAGTTTAAATCAGGGAAGAATCAAATACTGGGTGGATTTGCCGGTGCAGCAGCGGACGCACTGACCTTGTTTGAAAAGTTTGAACAGAAACTTGATGAATACGGTGGCGATCTGAAACGGTCGGTCGTGGAGTTGGCAAAAGAATGGCGCACAGATAAATATCTTCGCCATTTAGATGCGTTATTGGCATTGATGGATAAAAAATCAAGTTTTATTGTGTCAGGAGATGGAAATGTTATTGAACCGGATGGTCCGGTTGTTGCTATTGGTTCCGGCGGGGGCTTTGCCCAGTCGGCTGCAATTGCATTTCTTGAGAGCACAAAAATGAAAGCCGGAGAAATTGTAAATAAATCACTCAAGATTGCTTCCGATCTTTGCATTTACACCAATGATTCTATAACCGTTATGGAGATAAAATGAACGAACTGACTCCGAAACAAATCGTTCGTGAATTGAACTATTTCGTTGTCGGGCAAAGAGATGCCAAAAGAGCTGTTGCGATTGCCTTGAGAAACCGATGGCGCCGCCAACAGGTTGCTGAATATATGCGGGATGAAATTGTTCCGAATAACATTATCCTGATTGGATCCACTGGTGTAGGGAAAACGGAAATTGCGCGGCGCCTGGCAAATCTGGCAAATGCTCCGTTTATGAAAGTTGAAGCAAGTAAGTTTACGGAAGTTGGGTATGTTGGCAGAGATGTGGAATCAATTATAAGAGATTTAATGGATATTGCGGTGAATATGATTCGGTCAAAAAAAGAGGAAGAAGTAATTCAGCAGGCTGAAAAACTTGCCCAGGAAAAAATTCTTGATATACTCTTTCCTGTTAATAAACAAACCAATAGAAAAAAAATACCAGAAGTAGAAGAACGGTATCATAGGAATCGTAAGCGATTAGAGGACAAACTCAAAAAAGGGAATTTTGAGGACAAGTTGGTAGAACTAGATATACCCGGTGATTCTATGGCGCAGATGCAGGTATTCGGCCCGTTTGGTATGGAAGAAATTGGAACCAACTTGAAAGATATGTTGTCTAATATCATGCCTGGCCAGAAAAAAAGACGGAAACTGAAAGTAAAAGACGCTCGAAAAATTCTTACGGATATAGAAGCCCATAATTTGATTGATCAGGATGAAGTAATCCGCATGGCAAAAGAATCCGTGGAAAACAATGGAATTGTTTTCCTCGATGAGATAGATAAAATAGTGGGAAGTAATAAGGGTATTGGCCCTGACGTAAGCAGGGAAGGAGTTCAGAGAGATTTGCTTCCTATCATTGAAGGGAGTTCTGT
>CAJXJG010000082.1 GCA_913054425.1 uncultured Fidelibacterota bacterium | reverse complement strand
AAGGGCAGCGGAGAAAATCCGGATATATTACCGGATGAACCGGGAGGCGTATTGTATGAATTTGATCCTGCTCCCGTACCGCCGCCGGACCCCATTTCGCTTGAAAAAGATGATCAGGAACATGTGAGAATCCTGACTTATAATGTCTGGAACAACGGTCTGTTCGATAATGAACGTCAACCCAGGTTTGAACGAATTATCAAAGCCCTGGAACCGGATATCATGGGATTCCAGGAAGCGGATGGAGATTATGATATAGAAGGACTTTTTGAGGATTGGCTGCCGGGTGTTACCTGGTATGTGAGCGATGAATGGAACGGAAATTACCTAGTCTCACGTTATCCGATTTTATATCAGGGCAATCATTCGTGGAAATCCATGGGTGTTTTACTGGATACTGAAGAAGATCTGGGAACACCTTTGTTTTTAATCAACTCACATTTCAGCTGCTGTGGTGCAAATGAAGACAGGCAACAGCAAGTGGATGAACTTATGAGCGTTTTACGGAATTTGAAAGAGGGATTAGGTCCATTTACGTTACCGGTTGGAACACCCATTGTGCATGTGGGAGATTTTAATCTGGTGGGATACAGACAGCAGTTGGAAACGTTGACTGATGGAGATATCGTGGATGAAGCATCGTATGGGATTGACTTTTCTCCGGATTGGGATGATTCACCCATGACAGATTTATTTTCCCGTCATACTCACATTCGTATGGGATATACATGGAGGAGTGATGGGAGTTCGTTTAATCCTGGGAAACTGGATTATATCCTCTACACCGACAGTGTGATTGAGCCAGAAAAACATTTCGTTTTAAATACTACGGCAATTCCTGAAGCAGACCTTTTTCAATATGGTTTATATGAAGAGGATACAAATATAGCATCCGATCATCTCCCGCGGATTTTGGATATCGCCGAAACCATGACTGAATCCTCAATTCCCGTACCAAATCTTGAAGACTGGAATCTTGTGGGTTTACCTCTAAATGTGGAGGATCCATATTATCTGTCGGTTTTTCCTGATGCCACTGAAGGAACTTTTTATTCATTTTCATGGAATTATATCCCCAATTCAAATTTCATTCCCGGTGAAGGCTATTGGCTCCATTTTGATGATGGAGGAGAAACTGTCATTTCCGGAACGATCATTGATGCAATCACTATCTCCTTGGTGCAGGGATGGAATCTTATTTCCGGTATTTCCACCCCAGTTGACATAAATACCATTTTGGATGAAGACAATCTCATTGTTTCAGGAACGGTCTACGGTTTTGAAGAATTATACATTTCGGCCGAAATCATAGAACCGGGTTACGGTTATTGGTTGAGGAGTGTCGGTGAAGGTGAGATTACGTTGTCAGCTTCAGCACGCATCAGTAAACCCAGAACATTTCAACAACTTGAGAACACGAACACTATCACCCTGAATAACTTCACTTTATATTTTGGCGCTGATGTGGAGGAAAAAGATCGTTTGAGCTATAGTTTACCGCCGAAGCCCCCTTCCACTGCAACAGACATTCGCTTTTCAGGTGGCACCAAACTTTGTACTGAAGATGAATGTGTGATTGAGTTGATGAATAACAGTCACCCGCTGACTATAGAATTTGATATCAAAGATGGTGAAGAATGGGAATTAGTATCTATCATTGCGAGTGGAACGGAGTGGAGCGAAGCAGTCTTTTTGTATGGTCAAGATCAAATCACTGTAGATTTAAATGCTGAACAGTTTATTTTAAGAAAATCTACAACTTCCCAAATCCCGTCAGAATTCGCTCTTTCCCCGGCATATCCAAATCCTTTTAATCCTGTGACGAGAATCACGTATCAAATGCCTGAAGATTCGTATGTTTCAATCGCTATTTTTAATCTTACAGGTCAGAAAATCGCTGATTTGATAGAAGGACAAAAGACGATTGGATTCCATTCAGTGTATTGGAATGGAAAAAATAATTATGGTAAGACAGTTATAAGCGGATTATATTTTTACCAAATGAAAACAGAGAATTTTTCCAAAACATTGAAACTTATGTATATAAAGTAATCCTGTTAGTATCCAATTATGGAGGAAAAATGAAAAGAAGCCTGATAATCTTAATTATTTCTACTTTTTTAATTCAAGCAACTGTTTTTGCAGATGAGACATCTGATCCATCCTCTCTTAAGCAAAAGATAAAGATTACACTATCTGGAAAAGATTTTGACTGGCCGGACTGGGACATGTTCAGGGGGGACAGAGATATCAGTGACCTGCTCAACATTGCGACAACAGCGCCAGAGCCAAACGGCACCATGTTTTTCCATGCTGACATACCTGACACCATTCTAAATGCGGGCCCCGTGGATGCCCAAATTTTCTATGGAGGTGGATCAAACTGGGGATTCAATGATGCATATTTTTTGGGAACAACCGGCTATGAGAATACCTTTGAGTCATTCGCGCCTATGCCTGGAAGTGGTCAGTTTGATATTGGCGTTCAGGCGACACTAACCTATGAGGGCGCTGAGGCAACCGTTTCTCAGGGTCCATACAATTCATCCAACTCGGACCCCGCACCCTACTATCTCTCGGTCTGTGATGAACCATCTGGGGACCAAAATGGTGGTTCTAATTTTGACATCACAGATGTGAGCATAAGCTTTACCGATTCAAGGGTATTTGTAAAGCTCACAAATGCTGGAGGGGGATTCCCCGTGGGCGGTTTCTTTGGCCCTTGGAATGTGTATGTCGTCGGTTTTCTGAACCCGGAAGATGAGGATCAAACGCTCTATGGATTGGGTTATGGCGATGGTGCGTTTGGATTGCTCTATCCAGGTCTCTGGAAGTTCGAGGCGGACTCTGACTTCCCTGAAATTATTGGAAACATTAATTACTCGATCAGTGGCAACAATTTATATATGTCTGCCAACTGGAACGATATTTTTTCTGATCCAGCTTTTGGCCCATGGCCGAATGAATATGAATTTCTAGGAATGGCTGGCATTACAATAGAGGCAAGCCTTGACGCGTTTAACTTTCAAGATCAGACAGACGCAATTGTTTTCAATCCGAGCATTCAGTCGTTCACTATTGGGCAAAATACAGCTCCATCCCTCTCTGATCATGGATTTGAGATCACAGGTAACTCAGGTGGATTGTACGATGTTGCGTTTCACTGCAATTACTCAGACGAAGATAATCATTTCCCTCTCATATCTGAGATAATAATTGACAATGAAATTGTGGATACTCTGACCTCTGGTGATCACAATTATGCTGACGGATCCATCTTTACCGTTCAGGCTTCACTCGCGCCTGGGAGCCACACCTATGAAATGTCATTCTCGGATGGAATGAGTGATGTGGGCACAGGGGAGGTCAGCTTTACGGTCGGCTCTTCTGAAAATGTTGAATACACATTTGCGAATGCTGCAGGCTGGAACATGGTTGGCCTATCCGTTGGGGTTGAAGATGGAAGCGTTTATACGATTTTCCCCAATGCGACCGATGGAACCTTATATTCATTTGATGGTGGTTATGCCTCGGAGACTGAATTAACCCCGGGCTCGGGTTATTGGCTCAGGTTTGATGATTCTGGCGAAACAACTGTGTCAGGTCAGTCTATAGGCGAATTATCCATTTCAATCAGCGAGGGCTGGAACATGATTGCTGGTATTTCCTCCTCTGTTGCTGTCAGTTCTATTAGTGATCCTGATGATTTGATTGTTCCAGGGACCATTTATGGATTTGATGATGGATATTTTGAATCTGAATCAATTGAACCAGGTAGGGGATACTGGCTCCGTGCACTCCAGGATGGTGTAGTGTCCTTAATTGTTGGTGGAGCCCCAGGAAGTGTGAATTATAGTAATGAAATCCAGCCGATATTTAATAATAACTGCACAAGTTGTCATGTTAATGGTGGTGGTTATTTTGGTGGATTGGATCTATCAACGTATGATAATCTCATGTTAGGAAATAGCAATAATGGTCCAGTTGTTACTCCTGGAGATGGTGCAGGCAGTTATATAATTCAAAAGCTAGAGGGTACAGCACCGGGGTTACAAATGCCAGCCTATGCGGATCCTTTATCTTCTGATCTGATTAATTTAATATCCCAATGGATTGATGAAGGTGCCATGAATAATCGTGATAATTTATCAAAAGTTGGGACTAATCAAATTCAAAGAGCAAATACCTTATATATAAATGGTTTAAAATTATTCTTTGGAATAGATTTATCAGATAGAGAAAGACTGAGCTTTAGCTTACCCCCCAAACCGCCAGCAGGCGCATTTGATGTACGCTTTGAAGGTGATTGGAAATATATAAACGATTTTGGTAAAATGGAACTCCTGGCAAACAGTGATTATGTAAATGTGGATTACGTTATCCATAATGATGAAATCTGGCAATTAATAGATTCTCAGAATGGTTCTATGTATGATTTAACGGGTTCTGGTACGGTAGTTATTTCTGGGAATAGTACGAATTTTAACCTGAGAAAAGTGGAATCCCTTCCAAACCAATATACACTTTCACAAAATTATCCCAATCCGTTCAATCCTGTGACGTTCATCACATACACCGTTCCGGAAATGTCGTATATTGCTGTCTTAGTTTATAATCTGGCAGGACAGGAAATAAATGAGCTTGTTTCAGAAATCAAGGCGCCTGGTCAGTATAGTATTTCATGGGATGGTACAGATAATCGGGGTAACCCCGTTGCCAGCGGTGTCTATTTTTATCAATTCCATGGGAATGGATTTTCGGATATGCAGAAAATGATTCTCATGAAGTAATCGTATCGAAACAGGTAGAAAACAGATGATAGTAAAAACCAGGTGTACACTGCGGGTATTTCTATCATTTTTCACTTTAGCTGTTGGGGTAGGACAGGTCAGCCAGGAAGGAATACCCTACAGTTTTGATCAAAACCTTAGTGGTGAAATTCCAGTTATGCGAATGCCCGCAGTAGATGCGGGGGCCTTAATCATGGAAGATGAAAATCGTCCGACTGGCACTCCTTTCCGCTATGGTGCGACGCTTCCTGTCAACCTTTCGCTGGAGAACTCCGACGTGTGGAAGACATTACCAAGGGGAGACAAAATATGGCGGATGAAGTTTGAAAGCTCTGGTGCTTTTGCAATTAGCTTGGTATTTGACCGATTTTATCTCCCGCCAAAAAGCACTCTTTTTGTTTATAGCCCTGATAGAAAAACGGTGTATGGTGCTTATACATCAATGAACAACATTCCGGACAATATTTTCGCCACACCACTGGTTCCTGGTGATAAAATTATAGTTGAAATTGTTATACCATCCGGCGGAGAAAAATCAGACCTTTCTATTTCTGAGTTAATTCATGATTATCGTGATATCTTAAACTTTTTTGGAAACCAAAGAGATAGAAGTTGTGGTGAAAATGTAGCGTGTCCGGATGCCGCTCCCTATGAAGACCAAATCAATGCCACTGCCTGGCTGCTTATGGGCAGTTGGATGTGTTCTGGTGCGATGATAAATAATGCTGACTTTGATCTGACACCTTATTTTCTTACTGCATGGCACTGTGTGGATGGATTGAGTCCAGGGATATTTAAATTCTATTTTAATTATGAAACACCTGGATGCAGTGGGAACAATGCCAGCTACGGTTCCTATGCCTATGGTTCAACCCTGCGTGCAAGCTCCGATGCTAATACCAATCCAATGGACCCTGATTTTGCACTGCTTGAAATAACGGGGACAATTTATAATTCCTGGGACGTGTTTTACTCTGGTTGGAACAGGAGTTATTCCTCACCACTGATTTCCTGTGGTGTACATCATCCTGGCGGTGACCCCAAAAAGATTAATTACGATAACGATTATGCTGGGAACTCGCCGGGTATTAATTGGAATAATGAAGGATATTCCCCTCCGGGTTCGCATTGGAGTGTTGCCTGGGATGAAGGTGGGACAGAGGGAGGTTCTTCTGGTTCACCATTATTTGATAATGATGGAAGGATAGTTGGACAGCTCAGTGGTGGAGGTGGAGAGTGTGTAACTGGTGATAATACTTATTATGGAAAAATAAGCCGTGCTTGGGATGGAAGCGGTCCCTCTTCCAGGCTGAAAGACTGGCTGGATCCGGATAATACTGGTGTTTCAAATATTGATGGTACTTATGATGGGGCTCCTTCAAATCCTGAAATCACGGTTACATCACCCAACGGTGGGGAAGATTGGGAAATAGGCTCATCACATCCCGTCACATGGTCAAGTGCCAGTGCAGGGAGTTTTGTAAAAATTGAGCTGTTTCTCAGCGGAAATTTTTATGCCATTATTGCAAGCAGCACCTCCAATGATGGATATTATAACTGGTCCATTCCAGCTGGAAATGATCCGTCATCGAATTATAAGGTAAAAATTACAGATACAAGTAATTCATCAACGTATGACTACAGTGACAATTATTTTACTTTATCCGGATCTCCGTTCATTACAGTTCTCTCACCAAATGGCGGAGAAGACTGGGCTTTAGGATCCACACAAGAGATCTCCTGGTATAGTGATTTCGCAGGTACTTATGTAAAAATAGAATTATATGAAGGCGGAAGCTTTCAATCTACAATAGTCTCCAGCACATCAAATGATGAAAGCTATGACTGGGCTATTCCAAATACTCTGGAAGAATCGGATGCCTATAAGGTAAAAATCACTGATTCAGGTAATTCATCCACCTATGATTTCAGCAACAGTAATTTTTCGTTATCAATTTCTGGTTGGCCTGAATTTGACTTCTCTGCACTTCTGAATGCTATAGACGATGAATCAATGTATGATATGGATTTAATTTTTGGAACAAATCTAAATGCCACGAATGGCTATGATCATAATTATGACATGTATGCACCACCAGCGCCACCCCCGCCTGCTTTTGATGCTGCCTTGTTCAATAGTATTGTTAGTGACCGGTTTTTCATCGATTACCGTCCGACAACCCCAGAAGAAGAAACCACGGAATGGCAAATCCATATGCAGGCTGGACAAGGAGCGACACAATTTACGGTTTCCTGGAATCCATCTGAATTGGGAGATGGCCAATTTATTCTCCAGGATATGTTTGGTGGATTAATGGTGAATGTCAATATGAAAAACCAGAGTTCGGTTTCCGTTGAAACCGTTTTTAATCAGTTAAAAATAGTGCATACGAATTCTGCTTCCTCCATTCTTACAGTTGATTATTTATCCGGCTGGAACATGGTCGGGCTTCCTCTTGGAGTTGACGATAGCAGTGTCACAACCATTTTTCCTGAAGCCATAGATGGAACTTTATACTCTTACAATGGATCCTATTCCCAGGTAGATTTTCTTGAAAATGGCAATGGCTACTGGCTCCGCTTTACTTCTTCCGGCAGCAGTGAAATCATCGGAACTGAGATAACGTCCATTACATTAAGCTTGCAAGAAGGCTGGAACCTGATTTCAGGAATTTCTTCAACAATTGGAATAGAAAATATCATTGATCCATCAAATATCATCATTGA
>CAJXJG010000081.1 GCA_913054425.1 uncultured Fidelibacterota bacterium | reverse complement strand
ATTTCTTTTTAAAAATCACAAACATGATGGTTTCACCTACAGAGAGTATTGATAAGCCATAGGATATAACGGACAGTGCCAGCAAAGAGAGAAAAATTGCGAGAATTGCTCCAGCTGCAATTTCTGTACCTGACAAAACGGTTCCGCTTGGAACCGATATGAGACAGCTTGAATAAGCTTGCTGACCACACCAGCCAAGTTTACAGATTGTTGCACCCGCGTTACAAAATAAAGGGTTTAGTAGATCCCCTGCCCATCCAACTATATTGGACAATTTTGTACCCATAAACCATGAGCATCCATAGACGTAGTTAATTAATTTAAACCCACCCAACAAGAAATATTTGAATATCCAAACTCCGACACACCCAATTGGTAGAAGGGTCAAGTGATAAAGGAGTACCCGCCAGGGTTGAGACCAGGCTATGGAATAATTTTGAAATACAGCTCCCATTGTATCTTCCTCGTAAGCAGCAACAATTGCTGGAGTATAAATGAGCGCAATGATAAATACAACCGCTGTATAAATAGTAAAAATAGCTCCAAAGAAATAGAAAAGATAGGGAATGACAAACAAAAATTCACCCAAATAGGGAATCTTTCCAAAAAGGGCAAAGATCATAGCTCCCATGAGAAAAAAGACGACGATCAAAAGCAATGTAATTGAAGTAAAAATAACAGGATGCCAGTGTTTTTTTACAAAAGTAAAAGCATCTCCGGAGGAGAAAAATTCATCGCCCTTTAATTGTTTGTAGGTGACCCTGGAAACTGCTGTGCAGGATAGTGAAATTGCAAAGAACCATATCACGACACCAGCCAAATACACTATCCAGGCGAACCACTGTGCTTCAATTCCATATAAACATGGATAAAGTCCAAAATCTGACCAAGCCTTGGTAAAGTTTATACCGGCTAAAGCAAGTGCTACATAAGTCAAAATCCAATAGGAAACATATCCAACAAGGTTCCCCACAATAAATATCCAGATTTTCTTTCCGCTTAGAGCTAGTCTAGGAGCACGAAAAATATCTCTAATGTCAAAATGCAATTTCATTGGACCCATAACATATTTCTCCTTTTAGGTATTTTTAGTTATTTGTTTCGAACATTGTCAACCCATGTGGGGACGTTTTTAGTTGTAGAGATGGCTTCAGCTAAAGAAACGGCTGTATCATAGTTATCATAACTTCCAACTCTTACGCGGTACCAGAATTTATTCGTTTTTTTAATAAATGTTTTTTCGATGTAGGCATCATATCCAATTTCAATAAAATCGGACGCAATGGTTTTCGCTTCATTAAATGATTGTTTTGAACCTATTTGAATAGTAAAACGAATTTTATTATAAGGAATAGTAGGGCTTGATTTGGATTTTTTCCTACTCGTTTTTTTTATTAATTCCTTATTTGGTTCGGATTTTTTTAAATTCGGATTCTGAATTATCTTTTTCCTTGGTTGAGAAGGAGGAGTTTTCAAACTTTTTGGTTCAGGTTTTTCCTCTTTTTCAATTCCCTCCTGAAGCCATGAATCAATATCGTCACTGCTGGACACCATCTCTGTCAATAGGTCACCATGCTTTTGATCTTTTACTATTAAATCATCTGAAATGTTAAATGGAAAAGATTGAACAGATAATTCATCATTATATTGAGAGACAGATACTTGAAAGATATAAAATCCTTCCACATCTGGAATGAAAGTCATTCCTGATTTATCTTTATTAAATATGAGATTGTACTTGGAAAGATTACTCGCATCTGGTTGAGTGATAATAGACCATTGAAAGTCAAAGGACCCATATTCATCAGGAAGGACTGCATTAATTGAATGGAAACGCCCCACAATACCTGCTTCTCCTTTTTCACCACATGCTGAAAGAAATAATAAATAAAAGGATACTAATATTAATAAAAACAGTTTGTTCAAAGATTGAATGATCATTTTTTTACTAATTATACATGCGGAATTTGAGAGAATGAAAGGATAAATGCAATTTGAATTACAGATTTATATATCACCATTAAGCTCCTCTTCTGAAAAGAAAAAGGCTATTTCTTGTGTTGCATTCTCATCAGAATCTGAACCATGCACAGCATTTTCACCAACATTTTTTGCGAATTCTTTTCTGATTGTTCCCTCATCTGCTTCCTTTGGATTCGTTGCTCCAATTACTTCACGCCATGAATCTACAGCATTTTCTTTTTCCAATGCTAAAACAATACAGGGACCAGAGGACATAAATCGAGTTAGTTCTTCAAAAAACGGTTTTCCTATATGAACGGTATAAAATCCTTCGGATTGGGAAAGGGACATCTTTATTTGTTTTGTTCCAAGAATGATAAATCCTTCCTTGATAATTCTATCTGAAATTGTACTTGCATATCCCATTGAAACTGCATCCGGTTTAATGATTGCCAATGTACGGGTTTTCATTATTTTTTCTCCAAAATTATGTTTGAATTGCTTTTAACATGGTATTGCCAATATCTGCAGGACTTTCAGCAATGTGAATATTTGCTGATTTTAATGCCCTGATTTTTTCCTTAGCAGTTCCTTTTCCACCTGAGATAATTGCTCCTGCATGTCCCATGCGTCTTCCGGGAGGAGCTGTCTGTCCGGCAATGAATGCAGTTATGGGTTTGCTGAATCTATTGTCCAACACCCATTGTGCCGCTTCTTCCTCAGCAGAACCACCAATCTCACCTATCAAAACAACACCTATTGTTTCGTCATCGTCAGCAAACAATTTCAGCATGTCTTTAAATGTAGTTCCGATGATGGGATCACCGCCAATTCCTACCGATGTAGATTGTCCCAATCCCACCGCAACCAGTTGATGAACCGCTTCGTATGTCAAAGTTCCTGACCTTGAAATAACGCCAATTTCTCCCGGTTTATGAATGAATCCCGGCATGATGCCGATCTTGGCTTTTCCCGGTGAAATAATTCCCGGGCAATTGGGTCCGATGAGACGAGTGGAGAGATTTTTCAGAACATGGTTTACCTTAACCATGTCAATTGTGGGAATCCCTTCGGTGATGCAGATGATCAAATTAATTCCTGCTTCCGCTGCTTCAATAATAGCTTTTCCGGCAAAAGCAGGAGGGACAAAAATAACCGATGTATTCGCATCCGTTTCATTTTTAGCTTCCTGTACTGAATTAAAAACCGGAACTCCTAAAGCAGTTTGTCCTCCTTTTCCCGGAGTGACTCCTCCCACTAAATTAGTACCATAATCCCTGATTTGTTTACCATGAAATGATCCTTCTTTTCCCGTAATTCCCTGGATAATTAATCGTGTGTCATTGCCAACTAAAACACTCATGATGCACCACCTGTTGCGGCTGATACAGCTTTTTCGGCGGCATCGCTTAAACTGGTAGCAACTAGAAAATCTAAGGAAGAATCATTGAGCAATTCTCTGGCTTTCTTGGCGTTGGTTCCTTCCAATCTCACAATGACCGGGAGATTCACCTTAACGGTTTCCATGGCGTCAATCACACCCTGAGCAACTCTGTCACAACGGACGATCCCTCCAAAAATATTGATAAGAATTGATTTTACATTTGGATCGGATAGAGTAATTTTAAATCCATTGGCAACCGTTTCCGGATTTGCCACTCCGCCCACATCCAAAAAATTCGCAGGTTCTCCACCATGGAGTTTGATAATATCCATTGTTGCCATTGCCAAGCCTGCACCGTTCACCATGCAACCGACATTACCGTCCAATTTTATGTAATTCAGCTTATGTTTTGATGCTTCCAATTCTGCAGAATCTTCTTCACTTTCGTCTCTTAGAACTTTGAGTTCGGGATGACGAAAAATTGCATTGGAATCAAAATTCATTTTTGCATCTAACGCCATAACCTTATTTTCTTTTGTGACCACAAGAGGATTGATTTCCAAAAGGGAACAATCCATATCATGAAATACCTTCCAAAGTGCCATTAAAATATCTGCAGCGGATTCAATTTGATCACCGCTCAAATCCAAAGCTTTCCCCAGGGAAACCGCTTGTTCCCGGGTTAATCCGGCATTAGGATCAATCCATTTTTTGATGATTTTTTCTGGAGTTTCTGAAGCAACTTTTTCGATTTCTACGCCACCTTCCGTTGAAACCATAAAAACAAATTGTTTTTTTACTCTGTCCAAAACGATCCCTGCATACAATTCTGTGAGAATATTTATTCCAGACTCAATGAGCAAACGCTGGACTTCTTTTCCTTCCGGTACTGTCTGATGAGTTACCAATTGCATTCCTAAAATTTTCGAAGCAATTTTCTGAACTTCACTTTTAGAATGTGCCAGTTCTACACCGCCACCTTTTCCTCTACCTCCGGCGTGTATCTGGGCTTTTACCACAACAGTTTCTGAATTGAGCTTATCGTAAGCTTCCAGAGCTTCTTCCACAGAAAAAGCGGGGTATCCTTCAGGTACTGATACACCGTAATTACGCAAGAGATTTTTAGCCTGGTACTCGTGTATTTTCATGCTTTTGGCATAAATGCAGGGAAAATTGTTGTACCTGCCTGACTCTTCATAGCTTTTGTTACATTTTGAATATTCGTGATAACCGCTTTGCTTCCGCCGTGCTTCAAGAAGTGAACCGCTGCCCGGATTTTCGGACCCATGCTTCCCTTTTGGAAGTGGCCTTCGGCTTCATATCGTTTTGCTGTTGCTATGGTCATTTCACGGATTGGTTCCTGCTGCGGTGTTTTATAGTTCAGGTAAACCTGGTCAACATCCGTGATAATGTAAAATTCTTGCGCCCGTATTACCCATCCCAATTTTGCAGCTGTGAGATCTTTATCAATCACTGCGTCCAACCCTTCAAGTTTGTTATTTTTATCATTGTAAACAGGGATTCCGCCTCCACCTGCCGCAAGGACAATCGTCCCTTTTTCAACTAGGGTTCGTATGCTGATTCCATGCATAACATAATCTGGGTCAGGAGAAGGAACTACGCGTCTCCATTGATCAACTTCCTGTTTTTTCATCTTCCAACCGAATTTTTTTTCCAGTGCTTCCACTTCATTTTTTGAATATCGTTTTCCAATGAATTTGGTTGGATTGGAAATGGACGGATCATTCTCTTTTACCCGTACCTGAGTAACTAAAGTTACGACTTCCCGATCAACTTTATCATCCCTAAGGGCATTTTGGAGTGATTGCTGAATCATGTATCCGATTGTGCCTTGTGTTCCTGCCACGCAAACTCCCAAGGGAAGAGGAGGAACGACATCATGAGTTAAATCCATTCGTAAGAGTTCATGACCTACCTGCGGTCCATTTCCGTGTGTGAGACAAATATTATATTTCCTCCGGACAAATTCCATGATTTCTACCATACTCTCCCGTGTGTGTAAAAATTGCTGGGCTATTGTACCTGCTTCACCTTTTGGAGATAACGCATTTCCACCCAGTGCAATGAGGCATGTTTTCGTCATTAAAAATATGTTTTTAATACATCAGTTAACGTTGGTTTCCCGATTTCCTGCAGGCTGTACGTGACTCTCACTGATGGTTGTTTGATGTCAATAATCCGGCGTAAATCGATTGGAGTTCCAAAAATAACAACGTCGCATTCAGTTTTCGCAATGGTTGTTTCCAGATCCTTTATCTGCTCACCGCCGTATCCCATAGCAGGGAGGAGGGTGCCGATATCCGGATAATGGTCAAATGTTTCCTTGAGTTTTCCTGTGAGGTACGGTCTTGGGTCCACGACTTCACTTGCGCCAAATTTTTCCGCCGCAACCATACCGGCGCCATAAGCCATTTCGCCGTGGGTCAATGTTGGCCCGTCTTCAACAACGAGGGCTTTTTTTCCGGAGATAAGTGAGGGATCCTCAACTTTGATAGGGGAGGCGGCATCAATAATGACTGCATCAGGATTTGTTGCACGAATATTCCAACGTACCTCATCAATAGACTCCGGATCAGCCGTATCAATTTTATTAACGATGACAACATCAGCCATGAGGAGGTTCGTTTCTCCCGGATAATATTCCAATTCATGTCCCGGACGATGTGGATCTGTTACTACAATTAATAAGTCTGGCTTATAAAACGGCAAATCATTATTCCCGCCATCCCAGAGGATGATATCAGCTTCTTTTTCAGCTTCACGGACAATCGCTTCATAATCTACCCCGGCATAGACAATTGTTCCGGTGCTGATATGTGGTTCGTATTCTTCCATTTCTTCAATGGTACAATCATATTTCTGGAGATCGTCAAGCGTGGCAAAACGCTGTACTGTCTGCTTCGCAAGATCACCATATGGCATTGGATGCCGAATGACTACCACATTTTTCCCGCCATTTTTCAGTATTTCTGCCACCCTGCGGGTAGTCTGGCTTTTTCCGCAGCCGGTGCGAACAGCGCACACAGCTATGACGGGTTTGGTTGAATTTACCATGGTTGCACTACCTCCCAGCATTTTGAAATGGGCTCCGGCAGCCATGACCTTTGAAGCTTTATGCATCACATTTTCATGAGAGATATCGGAATATGAAAATACAACTTCCTCAATGTTCAGCTCCTGAATGAGTGTTTCAAGTTCACTTTCATCATGAATTGGAATTCCATCCGGATATAGATCACCTGCCAAAGAGGGGGGGTAAACCCTGCCTTCAATGTCGGGGATTTGAGTGGCAGTGAATGCCAATACATTATAAAGTTCGTTGGTACGGTATATCACGTTAAAATTGTGAAAATCCCTACCGGCAGCACCCATAATTAATGTATTTATTTGTTTCATAATATTCCTTTCAAATTTTAGTTAATTGGTAGAGTCATGAATAATAAAACGATGGTTCTTAACTGAAACCAAAGTTTTGTCTGAAAGCGATAATGTGGGATTGATATTTTTTCATTTTTCTTCCATAAAAGGATAGCGATAATCTTTCGGCGGTTCATAGGTTTCTTTAATGGTTCTCTGAGAGACCCAGCGGATGAGATTGAACATGGAACCGGCTTTATCGTTTGTGCCCGATGCACGCCCTCCGCCAAACGGCTGTTGACCTACCACTGCACCGGTTGGTTTATCATTAATGTAAAAATTACCTGCAGAATGAGTGAGGACTTTTGATGCTTTTCTGATGGCATTCCGGTCTTTTGCAAATACAGCTCCGGTAAGAGAATAGGGGGAGGTGGAATCCACCAGCTGAAGTGTTTTATCCCAGTCCCTGGGATCGTAAATATAAATGGTGAGGACCGGTCCAAAAATTTCTTCTTCCATAGTTTTGAAATTGGGATTGGTGGTGACAATTGTCGTTGGCTCAATAAAATATCCTGTGGAATCATCATATCCTCCACCGGAAATGATTTCAGCATCATCAGCATTTTTGGCATAATCAATAAAGCTTGTAATTGTATTGAATGCGGATTTATCAATCACAGCATTCATGAAGTTTGTAAAATCTTCCGGATCACCCATTTTTATATCTGCAACTTGGTCCAGGTATTTTGTTTTTACATCATCCCAAAGGGTGGAGGGAATGTAAGCCCGGGACA
>CAJXJG010000080.1 GCA_913054425.1 uncultured Fidelibacterota bacterium | reverse complement strand
TTTCCGGTTTTGGAACCCCGCAGAAAACGAATGAACGATTCCATTTTTTATTAAAACAGGGTCAGACCGGGTTATCCGTTGCGTATGATATGCCAACGCTTATGGGGTATGATCCTGATCATACGATTTCAGAAGGTGAAGTTGGTAAGTGCGGTGTAAACGTTGCATCCATGCGAGATATGGAAAAGCTGTTCGACGGCATTGATCTTAGTAAGATTTCAGTATCTCAAACTATCAACGGTCCTGCTGTCATTTTGTTGGGATTTTTTATTGCTTTAGCAGAGAAACAAATGGTCCCATTGAATAAACTGACGGGTACATTGCAGAATGATATTTTGAAAGAATTTATTGCCCAAAAAGAATGGATTTTTCCACCGGAACCTTCAATGAGAATTATAACGGATATGATGGAATTCTGTGCAAAATATATGCCTAAGTTTAATACGATTTCTATCAGTGGATATCATATTCGGGAAGCTGGATCAACTGCTGCGCAGGAGCTTGCATTTACATTGGCTGATGGCTTTACTTATGTTGAATATGCTGTGAAGGCGGGAATGGATATAGATTCTTTTGCGCCACGTCTTTCTTTTTTCTTTAATTCCCATCTTGATTTTTTTGAAGAGATCGCTAAATTTCGTGCTGCCCGTCGCATTTGGGCAAAACGAATGAAAAACAAATATAACGCAAAAAATCCCCGTTCATGGAAGCTTCGATTTCATACGCAGACTGCTGGATGTTCTCTCACTGCCCAACAACCAGAGGTAAACATCGCTCGAACAGCCTTTCAGGCGTTGGCGGGTGTGTTGGGCGGAACCCAATCTTTACACACAAACGCAATGGATGAAACCCTGGCATTACCTTCTGAAAAATCTGCTGAAATTGCTCTTCGTACACAACAGTTATTAGCTTATGAAACGGGTGTGCCAAACGTGGTAGATCCCTTAGGTGGTGGATGGTTTATTGAGTCACTAACAGATAGGATGGAAGCATCTGCAGAAAAGTATTTTTTACAGATTGATGAAATCGGAGGTGTAATTCCAGCTATAGAACAGGGGTTTTTTCAAGGGGAGATTGCGAAAGCAGCTTCTGAATATCAAGCAAAAGTGGATCAGAAACAGCGAATAGTGGTAGGTGTCAATGAGTTTGTAAAGAAAGATGAAAAGATTGAGATACCAATCTTAAAACTTGGGGAAGAATCTGAAATAAATCAAATTAAAGCGATTGAGGAATTACGGAAGAAAAGAGATAATCAAACAGTTAATGATGCCTTGGCAGAAATTCGAGACGCTTGCTTAAATGGACGAAATATAATGGAACCAATTATCCACGCAGCCAAGGTGTCTGCCACATTAGGAGAAATTGTTCAAGAAATGAAAGATGTATTCGGAGAATGGCAGGAAACTACCGTAATATAATAATTAGGTTAATGAAAAGTATTTTAATAAATAAGGAGTATGCATTATGGATCGAAAGATCATACATGTTGTAGGTACTGGAACAATTGGAGAACCACTCATCGGACTTCTTTGTGATTTTCAGGATCAATTAGGGATTGATGAAATCACATTTCACAAAAATTCGCCGCTAAGGAGTGATCAGTCCAAAGTAATGGGGTTGATCAAGCGTGGGGGGAGATTGTGCGTAGATACGAATAAAGTTGATGATTTCAAAGCGTTAGACTTAGATCCTGATTTTGAAACTGAAGATGCAATTAAACGAGCTTCAGTTGTGATTGATTGTACACCCAGGGGAATTGGCCATAAGAATAAGGAACTTTATTATCAGAAATTTGATAGAAAAGAAAAAGGATTTTTGGCGCAGGGAAGTGAAAATGGATTTGGTAAAAAGTATGCTAGAGGGATCAATGATTCTACCTTACACCCGGACAACCATTTTGTTCAGGTTGTATCTTGTAATACACATAATCTGTGTTGTATTACTCATACATTAGCTTTGAGTGAAAATCCTGACAATCTTGAAGAAGGACGTTTTGTATGTATTCGAAGGGCGAATGACATAAGTCAACCGGGAAGTTTTATTCCTTCCCCTCAGGTAGGAAAACATGGTTCCCGTCGTTATGGTACCCATCATGCCGAAGATGCTGCTGCCCTATTTCAAACTATGAACCTCGATTTGAACTTGTTTTCTTCTGCATTAAAAGTAAACAGTCAGTATATGCATGTTTTGTGGTTTACTTTAAAGGTGAAAGAACCAATTTCTCTGACAGAGGTAATTGAGAAATTAAATGCCAACCCATATGTTGCGATGACAGAAAAAGATATGACCAGTACTGTTTTTTCATTCGGGCGGGATCAAGGTTATTATGGACGAATACTGAATCAGACAGTTGTGGTTGAACAAACTTTAAATGTAAAAAATGATCATGAGATTACAGGTTTTTGTTTTACACCACAGGATGGAAATTCAATATTAAGCAGTGTTGCAGTAGCAGAATGGTTTCTTTATCCTCATTCGTACGAAGATAAGATTCAATGTCTCGCTGAGTTTTTCTATGACCACATTTAGTTTAATAATTAACGCGTTCTGCTGAAAATAATTCGGTTACGGGTTTCAAAGAGTTTTTAAAAATGAATTCATATGATTTATTAACAAAGTTCCAAGACCATCTTGACAAAACTGGTTTGATTCAAAACGGTCAGCATGTAGTTGTAGCTGTTTCGGGCGGGATGGATTCCGTTTGCTTACTTTTTTTATTCAATCAGATCAAAGAAGAGTTTGGTTTCCAGATCACTGTTGGCCATATCAATCACCAACTCAGACCCGATTCAAAAAGAGATGAAGCTTTTGTTAAAAAGACCTGTGCAAAGTTCCGTTTGCCAGTTATTACGAAAAAATTAAATCCATCCACACGGGTAAAAGGGGAAAGTGCGGAGGCTTGGGCCAGGTTTCAGCGATATCAAAAACTAGAGTCTATTCGTAGAGAAGTACAAGCAGATGTAATTATTACTGCTCATCATGGGAATGATCAGATAGAAACAATTCTTATGCGAATGGGAGACGGAAGCGGAATGAGAGGGCTTCGGGGAATTCATGAGAAATTTGGTTTTGTTGTGCGGCCTCTATTATCTTTTTCTCGGAAGGAAATTGCTTCTTTTATGGATAAAAATAATATTCAATTTATGAACGATGAGTCAAATCAGGATATAACCATTCCACGAAATGCGCTCCGGCATGAAATTGTTCGCCGTTGGGAAAATCTCAATCCAAACCTGATTCCCGCATTTGGGAAAATGTGTGAATTTTCAAAAGAATCTGATGAAGTAGTTATATTTGCCTGTGATGAAGTCTACGAAAAAGTAGTCAGAGAAGATTTTGATGGTATTATACATTTGAATAAAATGATTTTTAATGGACTGCCCATTCTGTTGCAGGTGAAAATTATTCAAAAAATTATCGGAGATGAAAAAAGACCCTGGCGGCGTCATAATTGGGAAGATTTAAAACATTTCCTTGTCCATGCTAAAACTGGACAGATTTTTTTTCTGCCGATGAAATGGGTATTGTTGAATGACCGTCAATCCTTGATAATGAAACAAAAACAGAAAAAACAAAAATTATATCACAAAGTTCAACCTGCAAATATTACTGATTGTGGTGATTTTTATTTTAAATGGGAATGGGTCCGGGATTATACTTTCCCACACAATACTCCCTGGAAAGAGGTAGTGGATGGGAAAGAAATTCAACACCAAAATCTTGTAATTCGTCCGTGGGAACCTGGGGATATGTTTGTACCCTTGGGAATGAATGGTCATAAAAAAATAAGTGATTTTCTCATTGATGAAAAAGTAGATCGGTTTTTCAAGGATAATCAATTTGTACTCACTGCAAATGAGGAAATTGTTTGGGTGTGCGGTCATCGGATTAGCAACCAAGTTAAAGTTACATCCGAAACAACTGCGCTGGCGAAAATCTCAATTATTCGAAAGAATACCAAATGATAGAAGGTACTGATTACAGGCTGACACCCCTCTTGTCTGAAGACGAAATTCAAGAGAAAATTAAGAAAATTGGCCGAAATCTATCTGACCGTTTCAAGAATGAAGTACCAATCTTTATTGGTGTATTAAACGGAAGTTTCATCTTTATGGCTGATTTACTAAGGACTATGACCATCAATTGTGAAATGGACTTTATAAAACTGAACAGTTATGCTGGTGATAAATCTTCAGGGACTATTCGGTTGTTAAAAGATATTTCGGCTGATATCACTGGGCGTCATGTAGTGGTAGTTGAGGATATAGTTGATTCGGGTTTAACCTTGCGGTTCCTGAAAGAAAGGTTGGCAGGAGCAATGCCCCGTTCCATTATTTTTGTTTCGCTTTTGTTCAAACCAGATATTGCAAAACTGGATTTTCCAATTGATATCGTGGGGTTTGAAATTCCTCCTGATTTTGTGGTAGGTTACGGTTTGGATTATGATCAAAAGTTTCGACATTTACCCGCTATTTACAGATTTGAAGGATTGTGATGAATAATAAATATTTTACCGAATCTTCGAATAAAAATGTATCGAGAAAGGGAGATAAAAAGCAAAAAGGCTTTCCTAAAAATCTTGGGAAGAAATCTAAAGATCCGTTGAGTAGTTTTCAATGGAAACGAGCTGGAAAAACATCTCTGATATGGGTACTGATTATAGTAGCTGCTATTTTTCTTTCGAATCTTTTTACGGAAGGCACTCGTAAGGAAACAGAAATCGACTATTATAAATATAAGGAATTTTTAGAGGGTAGACTAATAAGTAAGGCGGATGTGATCGCAAACATTTTCCATGGTGAATTAAGCCCACCGCAGACAATTATCTCAGGCGTGGGAAATCAGATTACCGTTAATCGTTTTCGCGTCGTTCTCCCCTTTGTTGATAAAGATGTCATGGATGAATGGGATCAATATAGCGTTGAATATAATTTTAAAGAGCAGAGTATTGATTGGACTGCTTATTTGATCAATATGCTTCCATGGATTCTTTTAATTGGGTTTTGGCTTTTTATCATGAGACGAATGCAGGGAGGAGCCGGTGGAATAAAAAATGTATTTAGCTTTGGTAAGAGTCGTGCGAAGATTTGGGATTCAAATATGCCGAGGGTGACATTTAATGATGTTGCCGGTTGTGTGGAAGCCAAGGAAGAACTGAAAGAGGTTATTGATTATTTAAAGCATCCAAAACGGTTTCAAAAATTAGGAGCGGAAATTCCCAAAGGAGTATTGCTTGTAGGACCACCGGGAACTGGTAAAACTTTATTAGCACGAGCCGTTGCAGGTGAAGCGAGTGTACCTTTTTACAGTCTAAGCGGTGCGGATTTTGTGGAAATGTTTGTAGGAGTAGGAGCTTCCAGAGTTAGAGATTTATTTGAACAGGCAAAAAAGAATTCTCCCTGTATTATTTTTATAGATGAATTGGATGCGGTTGGCCGGCAGCGGGGTGCAGGACTTGGAGGTGGACATGATGAACGAGAGCAAACACTCAATGCGCTATTGGTAGAACTTGATGGATTTGAACCAAATCAAAATATCATTGTTCTTACTGCGACCAATCGTCCTGATGTGCTTGATTCTGCCCTATTGCGCCCAGGACGATTTGACAGGCATGTAGTTGTAGATATCCCTGACTTAAAAGGAAGATTGGGAATTCTGAAAGTTCATACAAAGAAGATACTGATGAATAAACGAAACGTTAAATTAGATATTCTTGCCAAAGGTACGCCTGGGATGGTAGGAGCAGACTTAGCGAATGTAGTTAATGAGGCTGCCCTGCTAGCAGCTCGGAAGAGAAAAAAATCTGTGGATATGATAGATTTTGAAGAAGCGGTTGATAAGGTGATGATGGGAGTACAAAGGAAAAGCATGATTTTGTCGGAGGAAGAGAAGAATCTGACAGCGTACCACGAAGCAGGACATGCTCTTGTAGCATCGGTTACAGAAGGCGCAGACCCTGTTCATAAGGTTTCAATAATTCCCAGGGGTCAAGCACTTGGAATGACTATGCAACTGCCAATTGACGAAAAACACGGATATGCAAAAAAATATATTGAAGGTCGGATTTCAATAATGATGGGTGGAAGGGCAGCCGAAGAATTAATTTTTAATGAACTGACAACCGGGGCAGGAAATGATTTAGAACAGGCTACTTCTATTGCACGGAAGATGGTCTGTGAGTGGGGAATGAGCGAATTATTAGGTCCGTTAACTTTTGGAAAAAAGAACGAAGAAATTTTCCTTGGCAGAGAGATACAAACTCACCGGGATTTCAGTGAAGTTACGGCACGTATAATAGATGAAGAAGTGGTACGAATTATAAGAAAAGCTGAGAGAACTGCTAAGTTGATCTTGAAGGAAAATGTAAAAATATTACACAGAATGGCTGAAGAACTGCTCAAATATGAAACTATTGATGAAAAGGATATTAAAAAAATTCTGGATGGAAAAATAATTGTACGGCGGAATAACAAAAAACAAAAACGTTCTAGAAAAAAATCCCATATAAAATACTCCAATAAATCTAAAGCACAAAAAGTCCCTTAATTGATTCCCCGATTTCTGGTAGACAATTCCACATGAATGCATCTCGTTTCAATCGATGGATTCAAGAAGAAAATCCTGCTATATTGGTTATGGGAATTCTGAATGTGACGCCGGATTCTTTTAGTGACGGAGGAATGTATTATGATCCGACCCGGGCTGTTGAATTTGCGCTTAAAATGGAAGAAGAAGGGGCGGATATAATTGATGTGGGAGGTGAATCCACCAGGCCAGGGGCGAAACGTATTGAACTGCAAGAAGAGTGTGACCGTATTTTACCGGTAATTGAAGGAATTAGAACAAGATCGGACATACTGATTTCTATCGACACCTATAAATCAGAAGTTGCCCAGAGATCTATTTCGATGGGCGCTGGTATGGTCAATGATATTAGTGGTATGACTTTTGATCCAAATATGGTTGAAGTCATTAAAGAGTCTGGATCGCCGGTTGTTATAATGCATATTAAGGGAACTCCAATAAATATGCAGAAGAATCCATATTACCAGAACTTAATGCAGGAGTTGACTGAATATTTTTTGGAACGAATAAAATTTGCGAGAGTGAAGGGAGTTTTAGATCAACAGATAATTTTAGATCCTGGGATTGGGTTCGGTAAGCGTCTACAGGATAATTTTCAGCTTTTAAGAGAGTTAAAGAAAATTGTGGATATTGGATTCCCGGTTTTGATTGGACCATCAAGAAAATCTTTTATTGGACTTACTCTTGATCTTCCTGTTGACCAGCGCTTAGAAGGGACAGCTGCAGCGGTTACTACTGGTATATTAAAGGGAGCTCGGATTGTCCGTGTCCACGACGTTAAAGAAATGAAACGGGTCGCTTTAATTACGGATGCAATCCGCGGAATAGCATAAATGATAGCTATTGCTTACTTCTTGATGTTTACTTTTAATCATTAATTTCTTCCTGAAATGAACCTGTTTAAATTTGGATTTCTCACTGTTACATTAGTCGATGTTGTCGATTTATTTATTGTCAGTTGGATTTTCTATACCGTTTATCAATATTTCAAAGGTACAC
>CAJXJG010000079.1 GCA_913054425.1 uncultured Fidelibacterota bacterium | reverse complement strand
CTTACCTACGTGACAAACAAATGCATAAAGTAGATGAGGAACTTTATTTCAGCATCGATGAGAAATCCCACATAATTGATATTACAGAAAAAGGACGACAGCTGCTTGCCCCGAATAACCCCGAAACTTTTGTGATCCCTGATTTGGGTGAATTGCTGAATGACATTGACAGTCAAACTGATTTGACACCAACCCAGATTACGCAAGAGAAAGAAAAAGCTTATCAACTTCACGCAGAGAGAAGTGGAAAAATTCACAACATCAACCAGCTCCTCCGTGCCTACACCCTGTACGAAAAAGATGTGGAATATGTCGTACAAGAAGGAAAAGTAATGATCGTGGATGAATTTACAGGTCGTGTATTACCGGGAAGAAGGTACAGCGAAGGTCTTCACCAGTCTTTGGAGGCGAAAGAAAATGTTACTATTGAAAGAGAGACACAAACTTTAGCTACCATCACAATCCAAAATTATTTTCGCCTCTATAATAAATTATCTGGAATGACCGGAACTGCTGAAACTGAAGCAGAGGAATTTGGAGCAATTTATAACTTGGATGTAACTGTGGTCCCCACTCATACTTCTGTTATTCGGGAAGATAGAGAAGATTTAGTGTATAAAACGAAACGTGAAAAATACAATGCAGTAATTGAAGAGATTGCAAGCTGTCATAAACGGGGGCAGCCTGTTCTGGTCGGAACAATTTCTGTTGAAGTATCAGAACTGTTATCTCGAATGTTGAAACGTAAAGGAATCCCCCACAATGTATTGAATGCCAAACAGCACCAGAAAGAAGCTGAAATTGTAACCAGGGCAGGTCAATCAGGAGCTATAACCATTGCCACCAATATGGCAGGTCGTGGAACAGACATAAAACTGGGAACCGGTGTGAAAGAAATTAGCGGTCTCCATATCTTGGGTACCGAACGCCATGATTCCCGGCGGATTGATCTCCAACTCCGTGGGCGATCTGGTCGTCAGGGGGATCCGGGGTCATCCCAGTTCTATTTATCTTTGGAAGATGACCTCATGAGGCTGTTTGGCAGCGATAGAATTGCTGGAATTATGGATAGAATGGGCGTAGAAGAAGGAGAAGTTATTACAGCTAAAATGGTAACACGGGCTATTTCCAATGCACAAAAGAAAGTGGAGGGGCGAAACTACAGCATCCGAAAACATCTCCTGGAATATGACGATGTGATGAATCAGCAAAGAAAGGTGGTTTATGAAATCCGAAATCAAGCTCTCCATGGGACGGATATGAAAGAGACAGTCCTTGAATTTATTGAAGAATATGTAGCGGACGAATTGGAATCTCAAGAAAGTACCAACCCCGAAGACTGGAATTGGGAAAGTTTAAAACATAATATTGCATCCCACCTTTTGGTGGAAGCTGATCCCGATTCCATGAAGAGTGAATTAAACAAAGATGACATATCAATTGACGATATCCACGATTTTATCATAGAGAAAACAAAAAATGTGTACGCAGCTCGGGAATCTTTAGTCCCGGAAGAAATCATGCGGGGATTTGAACGGTTTGTTGTTCTAAGAACCATTGATGAAAAATGGAAAGATCATTTATACAGCATGGACCAAATTCGGGAGGGAATCAATCTACGGGCGTATGGACAGAAAGATCCCCTTCTGGAGTACAAATCTGAGGGGTTTAAGCTCTTTCAAATTATGATGGGTGAACTGAACAGAACAACGGTTCAAAGATTACTCAGAACCCAACTTCAAGGGATGGAACAGGCACCCCAAATTCGCAGACAACAAGTAAGAAATGTCCAAACACAGCATAAAGATACTACCGGAATGGGGTTTTCAGGACAAACAAGGGTTGGGCAGGCAAGCCAACCCAGACAACCAGCACAAATACCCGTTCACATTGAGAAAAAAATAGGTAGAAACGAAAAAATTACGATGGTAAGCCCCAGCGGGAAAAAAGTAATGATCAAGCATAAAAAACTTCAGCAATATTTGAATCAGGGATATACTGAAGTATAGTGAGTCATTATTCAGAAAAAAACGATCTTTTGTACACAGGTAAAGAGTAATGACTGTTTTAAAAGTTTCATTGTAAATTTCCACAGATTTGCCGTGGTGGTGGAACTGGTAGACACGCTAGATTTAGGATCTAGTCTCCTCTGGAGGTGCAGGTTCGAGTCCTGTCCGCGGCACAAAATAACTTATTATAATTCTTTAACCAGACCACCGAATTTTCGATCAATCTGGAAGCCCAATTTATAAAACAACCCTGCCTGAAAAAACCCAATTGTCACATATTTATACCGATGATCTCTTAACCGATTGAACAATTCTTCCAGCAGTTTCAGACTCAGGTGTCTTTTTCGGTATGGATAACGAATGACAATTTTTTCAATGTAAGCAGTTTTCTCTTCGATTTTTTTCCAGTAGACGCCACCCACCATCTGGTTGTTAGAATTAATAAGCAAAAGAAACTCATGCTGTGGCTGAAAAATACCGGGGAGGTTTGCTTCACCAAGCAAAGAATGAAATCGGGCAATCTCTTTTGGTTTAAACGGAGGTCGGATCCGATATCTATCGCCAGTGCTATCTTCAGCTAAAGAAATTAAGTCAAGCCGGCTTTTTGAACCTGTTTCCCATACAATCAATTCTCCTTCTTCAGCAGCATCCAAGTGTTCAAATAGAAGTCTGGTTAAAAAGTATTCCTCTTCTTTTGTAAGGGTAATATTTTCATGAATATGGTGAAGGTGTGATCCTAAGTCTTCAAGTGTAACTGTCTTCGCTCTCAATTCCTTTTGAAGTGAAAGTAATTCATCAAACAATTCCGGGCTGGAGTCTTTAAAACAAGTCATGAGGAAAAACCGAATTCTTGTTTCCGGATACTCATCCAGCAGAGCTCTAAGACGATAATCCTTGTACAACTCTTGTAAAATTGAGCCCCGTGCCTGAACCGAAGCCTTCGGATTTAATTCTAACCACCGCTGGTATCTCAAAGATGCAAACACTACCTGTTTGGTCAATACACCATTTTCATTAACCTCATCGATAAATGAAGTAATTTGATCTTGAATTAAACCTAACGATTCTCCTTTTTGCTTTATTTGCTTATTCCGGAACTCTTTTTTAAAATCCTGCAGAAATTCAAGTCCCTGTTTCACTTTCACCACCTGAAGAAGGGCAGTAAAGAGTACTTCCCAACCTCCCATTCGTTTTAATCCCGAATAATCCTGTTCCGAAGTAATAATAAATCGATCATAGAGAGTAAATACAAAATCAGAAATTGTGGTGAAATGTTTCCTGTTGGATATGGAAATTAATCGTGTTCCGGTTGCATAATCGTACTTGGGAATAATCAGGTTTTTTGTCGATGGATTAGCGGTATAAAGAACATTTCCTGTCCTATACCAAAAATCTATATAAGCCATGAGACCATTCCAAACGAAATGAAGCCATTGCATTTGCCATCTGTCAGCAGCTTTTCCGCTTGCAATTTCGTCCCGATTTCGGTCAAGATGCTGGTAAAGAGTTTCACCATGTATATACTCTTCGGTATACAGATCGTATTTGGGCCAATAACCACCGAAATCCTCTACAAGTTTCGGTCCATAAATGGAAGAGCCGGAAGTGATCAACCATCTGATTTCATCCTGTATAAACTCCTTACCCAGGTTTTCGTCAAGATTAATAACGAAATTGTACGAGTCTGAACTTCTGGTCTGCACAAGAACACGGAACACACTTTTCCCATGATTACGACCCAGAAAAGAAACCCAAATTCCATTTTTTTGGATATCTTTTAACCAGATTAACCGGTGATTTGAAAAAAGGAAAATAGCCTCTTGAAGCAGGACAGTATTCCCCATTGCTTCCATCAATCTTTTTCTGGATTGCTCTTCAACATTCTTATCAAACAGGATTGTGTCGCCCCAGGTATATTCATCGCCTGTGTCTGGATCAATTGCTAAATGCCTGTCAACTCCAACCCATTCCCGGAAACCGCTGGTGAGTGTTACAAATGCTTTTTTAACTGTCGCAAGAACCTGCTTCTGCGCACCGGATAGCTCCCATCGGATCAACTCCACTCTTGCCCATATATAGCTTTTGGGATGTAAAACGCCATAGTTTGCAATAATCTTTAGAAGAAAGCAAAGAAATGCCTGCTTTTTCAAATCAAGGGATTTTTTTTCAAGCCGTTTGGTTATGACATACTTGAGAAGAGCATCAAAATGTTCCTGCTGAATATGTTGAATATCAAATTCTATCTTTTTTATGTTATCAATCTTTTTCAATTTTTCACACACGTTTGTGAGGAGTTCAAGAAATACTGAACCGGTAATATGAGGTAAAAGATACTCAAGGGATTTAATTTGAATCTTCTGCGAAGGATGGGATTGAAGACGAAGGATAACTTTATGAACCATTTCCTTAAAATCACCTGTATTATTTTCAAGTGCCTGATGCAATTGATTCATGGCGCCAACCATTTCATCATTTTTATGGTGGTGTAAAACAACTGCTGCTTCGTGAAGAAGCTGAAGTGAGTCTGTCTTCCTTTGTCTGACTTCCTCCCTTTTCTCATTTGGGGGTTTGGTGAATCTTCCGTCTCCCCAGGAGAGTGAGCTCACATTGAGTTGTATGGATGAATTGATTTCAAACTTTGATATCCGGAATGCGATGGGACCGGTGAAATCAACAAGTCCTTGGTTTCCAAGCCAGAGATATGGAGAAATCATCAGTGTTTCAAAATCTATATATTCTCTATTAATTCTATAAGAAAAATCGCCAATCTGAATCATACCGGAACCCAGGTGTAATACGAGCGATTTCGTCTCATTTCGAACAGATACAGTTTTTCCGTCCCAATGTATATCAGATGGGATTATTCCCTTTTCTCTTATTAACCAGTTTGGTATTCGGATTTCAATTTTTTTACTAATAAGACTGGTGTAATTTTTTACGTACATCGGGTTAATAATTTCCGCGAAATTTTTCAGGATGATATTTCGTTTATATGTTTCTTTACGGGTCAGTTCACCGTGCTCAACTGAAAAATCCCGTTGAATGATAGCAAAATTCACAATCCGTTCATACGGAGCAAGAAAACTATTAACCGATTGTACCAGGGAACCAAAATAATCGCGAAATTCCTGTTTTGAATTGTTCTGAATGTCCAAAGGAATTTGTTCATACTTTGGGTAAAGCATAACGGTATTGTACTCTCGTCCATCTCCAACAAGAAATACTGATTTTATTGTGTCAAAATCCTGAAAAAGATTTTCTATCTTTTGGGGAGAAATAGTTTGTCCCCGACTGTTCTTATAAATTTCCTTTTTTCTATCAATAATGAAAAGGTGGTCCTTTTTACATTTGAAAATATCACCGGTATGAAACCAATCATCAGAGAGGGGAGGCGAATTGTTTTCACCAAAATATCCGGGTGTGATGTACGGTCCTCGAAGCAGGAGTTCGCCATCCTGTCTTAGTTTTATTTCTATCCCGGGGAGTGATATTCCAACGGAGTTGCGGACATAATCCCCCGGTGGTGTCATTGTAATTCCTCCGGTTGCTTCTGTCATTCCATAACCACTCAAAAGATAAATGCCATATTTCTGATAAAATTCAAAAATGTCAGGATCAAGATATCCGGCTGCCGAAAGTCCCAGTTTAAGCCTGCCACCAGTTAATTTTTTCAAAACTGCTCTTATTTTTTCAGGTGGTAATTGATCACGTTGTATTTGACTATTGGTTTTTTCGTGTAGCTGAATCCATCGTTTCGGAATGCTAATGAAGACTGTAGGCTTGACCACTAAAAAATCCTTCAAAAGAGTTTTGAAAGCAGGAGATTCAGCAAAGGCATATGTAGCTCCCCAGAAAATTGTTCCCATCATTTCCAGATACCGACCAAACGTATGGTAGAGAGGTAAATAGGAAAGGAAAACATCATTATTTGATAAATCCGGTAATGCAAGTGCCCGGGAAAACCGTTTGGAAATTATATTCATCTGGGTGAAAATAATTCCCTTCGGATTCGCTGTAGTGCCCGATGTGTACATAATAGTTGACACTCCATCATTTTCAGTTATATTCAATCGGTTTTCAAGTATTTCCTGTGGAACGTTTTTACCAATTGATAAAAATTCTTCCCATGTTTGTGATGGGAAACGAAGTGAGTGTATATCGGGGAGTTGAGTTACTGATAAAACTCCAGAATTACTTCGGAGCTGATTGAAAAGATCGTGTGGTTCTGCTCCTCCAATAAAGAGATGTGTAATCCCCGCGTGGTTAAGTATATAATTCAAATCCGCTTTAGAAAGATTGATGGGGATCGGGACTATCCGAAAATGAAAAGAAAGACAGGCTAAATCTAATAGGGCTCCATATAAAGAATTTGTTGTCAAAATACCGATAACTGGATGAGAGAATCCATCGGTTAATTTGGAAAGAGATTTACCAATTTCCAGCATGCGTTTCCATGCTTGTTTATATGTAATAGTTACAACTTCTTTCCCCTTGACAATTTGAAATAATGCTTTTTGGGAATAGGTTTTTACTCGCTGTAATATCAAATGACCAACATGAAAACCGGACTTCCTAGTTAAACTGATTAACAAGTCAATCCACATTTCCTTTTTATCTGACTTATAAAAAGTCTTATTTATCAGAGGAAGGTGACCAGATTCGAGAAAGGAATGAACCGTTACAGAAGGGTAGTCTCCCTCTAACAACTCCTCTGCAATGGTAAAAAGCAATGCTTCATCCGGTGATGAAGTTTTTGCTTTTTCTATGACACTATCTATATGCGAACGAGATAAATTTCTTATCATCAGAAATTAAGATAGTCCAAGAGAACGTAATGATACCTAATCAATTAAATATTCATATAAGAGAAAATGGTTTTCCTTCATCTCTTTTAATGCTTTATCTTAAGTTCTCGTAAAAAATATTCATTCCACTTGATAAACTCAAAATAATAAATCAATTTAGGCGAACCTATGAAAAATAATAAAGAATCAGTTTTTTCTTTTACTCAGCAAGAAATCACTGAACTGCTAAAAACCACACCTTCTGGAATCAAGAAATATATTAATGAACTTGAAGACCAGATTAAAAACTTATCTAAAATTGGGGTTGCGCTTTCCAAGGAAAAAGATATGGGAAAATTATTAGAAACGATTCTTCTTGAGGCAAAAAGAATTTCCGCAGCAGATGGTGGAACATTATATATGAAAACAGAGGATAATCGCTTAAAATTTGAAATAATGATGACAGATTCTTTAGGAATTCACTATGGGGGGACATCTCCTAAACCGATACCTGATACCATCTACCCGGTTAAATTGTATAATCCGGAAACGAATCAACCAAATTACTACAATGTATCAGCTTATGCTGCATTGACAGGCAAAACGATAAATATTAAAGACGCTTATACGGAAAAAGGATTTGATTTTTCCGGTACCATAGAATATGATAAAAAACACGGATATCATTCAAAATCATTTTTAACAGTGCCAATGAAAAACCATGAAAATAAAATTATAGGTGTTCTCCAGGTGTTGAATGCAAAAAATCCAAAGACAGGTGAAATAGTTTCATTTTCTACCTCAGTAAATATGATTGAAAGCCTTGCAAGCCAAGCTGCTGTTGCAATCACAAACAAAAATTTAATTAGAGAATTAGAGGTTCTTTTTGAGTCGTT
>CAJXJG010000078.1 GCA_913054425.1 uncultured Fidelibacterota bacterium | reverse complement strand
GCGTTCAAAATTTATCTGACATGGTGGAAACCAAATTCATCATTCGGCATGGATTAGCAGCAGACGGGATTTTAGTTTTAAACGCCGATGATGCAGAAATTGTGAACTATGCTAAAAATGTTTCCCAAGAGATATGCTGGTTCAGTTTAGATGCAGCTGATCCTACTGTCTACAATCATGTTAAAAAAGGCGGTAAAGCCTGTACAATTGAGGACGGACAAATTATTTATTTTGAGAATGGAATAAAAACTACACTGCTTGACCATCGCCGGATTCCCATAACCATGAACGGAGCAGCTGTTCATAATAGCTCCAATTGTCTGGGAGCAATTTCCCTGGCAAAAGCTTTAGGTGTTGAAAATGAAACGATTGCTGATAGCCTGCATACATTTGGAAGATCTCATACAGAAAATCCCGGACGTGGGAATATTTTCAAAAAGAACGGCTATACCATTTTATTGGATTTTGCTCACAACCCCCACGGCATGAATGCCCTTGTAACCTTGGTAAAAAATATTCCCGCAAAAAGGAAATTATTATTGATTGGTCAGGCAGGTGACCGCAGTAATGATGACATTGCCGGACTGGTAAAGTCTGCAGCCCAAATTAAACCCGATCAAGTTATAATTGCTGAAATACCAAAATATTTACGCGGTCGGAAAGCGGGTGAAATTCCAAATGTTATCAGTACCTGCTTTCTGGAAAACGGAATAAACGAAAAAGCAATCCAATATGCAGACGACATTCTGGACGGAATTAAAAAATCTATCCAATATGCAGAACAGGATGACCTGCTGATATTGTTATGCTTGGACCAGAAGGAAGAAGCATTTCACTATATTGAAAATGAAGTGGTATAGTACTTCATATTTTTAATTTAATTCCACCTAAAAGTGGATATAAAATCAATTTGGTTCCTTCATCTTTAGGCGCTGATTACGAGATAATAACCAACACCCAAGAAACAAAACCCCCGGGGCAGCAAGTCCGTCTATCCAGAAGTCTAAATAAAATTTAGTTTCAATCAAATGGTAAGCGACAATGCTGCCTGTTCCCATCACTCCGCCAAGCCCTTCCCATTTCCAGGCAATAAGCATTCCAACATAAATACCGGCAGGGAAAAAGAGAAACATTACTACTTCTTTCCAGGAATTAAAAGTACCAAAATTCTCTCCAAACAGATGAGCAATGATGAAAAATGAAATGAATGAAATGCTGGAAATGCTCCAGATTCTTGCTATCCATCTTAGGATAGTGACTAGTAGAATTTCGTTTTTCAAGTTCATGAAATGCTTCCAAAATTTACATCAATTGATAAGTAGAAAATATACTACCCGAATTCCTGCGATTTTTAGCGCCTTGGTTTACCCCCGAAGTTGAATCAGTTTGAAGTATGCAGGGGAAAACCCGATTGGGCGGGAGTGAACAAAACAAATTTTCTTAACAACTAAAACAGTTACCCGCTGAGTTTAGAATTCTCCTTTAGGTTTATGAGAAATTGCCAATCCTTAAAAATTACCACGGCCAATTCCGGAATGTCAAGTATTTGAACTGAAGGAGTCGGGTAGATACGTTTTTCCATACCATTTATTTCAACATCCAGCGGCATTCGAAAATCCTGAATCACATCCGCCCAACGATAGAACAGTTTATTTCCTTTTTGATAAAACTCCAATTCAGGGGGCCTATGATCAAAAAAATACTGGTCAAAAAAGTACTCTAAATCGTGATCGGTTCTTGATTCCACATGAGTTTGAAAATCACCGGTTTTAACATGTTTGCGGGCATTATCAACTGCGAATGATCTTAAAATATCCCACCATAAGTTATCATTAGCGATCACATGGCGGAGGGTGTGCAATACCCACGCGCCCTTATTGTAGGAATCCCCAAAAGCCCAGTAGTTTTCATTTTCCGGTCCGACAATCGGGAGTTTATTTTGGATGTTCCTACGCTTCCGTAACATAAAATCTATCATCACATTATAACCAAGCTGATTTTCAATGAACATCGATTCGCTATACACAGCCAAACCTTCATGAATCCAAATATGAGCGGGATCTGCCGCAGTAACGCTATTCCCCCACCATTCATGCGCAGTTTCATGAAATAAAAGGCCATCAATTATTCCGTAATAATCTTTGGTCCAGGCACGGGGTCCGCCCCAGTTATTCCAGGCATTTCCATAGGTTACAGCTGACTGGTGCTCCATACCCAGGTAAGAGACCTCCACCAACTTATAACCATCCGCCCACCATTGGTAGTCCCCAAAATATTTTTCGAAAAATCGGATTATATTTTTAGCCTGCCGGAAATGGTTTTGGGCAACTTCCTGATGATAATCCAGTACATAATGATTTAAAATTTCAACTTTACCATTTCGATGAAGTGTGTCCTTGACCAGAACATAATGACCCAATTGGACTGATATATTGTAATTGTTGATTGGGTTTTTCACTTCCCAGGTATATGACTGTTTCCCGGTTCCCAAAGCTTGAGTGTCGGTAAGCTTTCCGTTACTGACACAAAATAATTCCGAGGGTACGGTGAACGTCATCCTAACCCCTTTATCCGGTTTATCAATTATGTGATCTTTTAAAGGCCACCACAGTCCCGATCCATCCCCTTCACAAACGACAGAAACAAAGGGACGTCCTTTCTGGTCATTTTCCCACACAAAACCGCCATCCCAGGGCGGTTTTGAAGCTTCTAATGGCCGGCCTTCATATTGGACGCGAAATTTGAAAATCGTTTCACGATTAATCTTTGGAAATTCCACAAAAACAGCATCTTTCTTTCGCGTTGTTTCCAGTTTATTCCCGAGATAATAGACGCCGTTTAATTGCATACCCTTTGCCAGGTCAATCTGCAGGATAGTAAAATCATTGACGGCGACAGCAGTAAAATCCACATATCCTTTTAGATATTTTTTATCTACATCAATGTCAATATTGATATCATAATGCTGAACATCATAGCAGGTCCGTTCCGGCAATAATGCCCCCAGAAGCCGGTTGCGTTCCTTTAGTTTTGGAAAGGATGCAGCCTTTGCCGGAGGTTCACCCATGGATTGAGGCAGCTGAATAGGCAGACAGCCTATAATCATCATGATCACCGGCAATAATGAAATTATTTTCATGAAATTAATTTAATTGAAAAACAGGATCGGAATTAATATTTTAATCCTGGCGGTCTAAATCTACTCCTATCCCCACAAAGAAGAAAACCCGCTGTGCGTGGCTTATCGTTTATTATGGAATATCAACTTTCACTACAAAACCCGCCAAACAGTCTCCTGATACAGAGACCCTTCCATAGCAACAATTACTTGACCATTTGGGCTAACAACTTTTTGAGTTTGGGTGTTTTCTCAAGAGCTCGTTTTAATCGTGGAACATCCTTGTCATCCAAAATCAGAGGGGAGCGTTGAAAACGACCTTCATGACTATAATGACAAAATCGAATTTCGTAAGTGCCCTTGGCTTCGCCGTCAGTAAACTTCAGGAGCTGAATAGTTGGACTATGGTACTCACATTGAATTTGTGCTTCTTCTTCAACAATTCCGCTACCCCAATGCAAAGAAAACGTTTTCGGTTTCTTATTCATGGCTATTTGGAAATATTCTAGTGTACTTTAAATTTGCAGATCCAATTAATGAACAAATAAATTTCTTCATTACCTAATCTACCACCGCCTCCACAAACAAAAAAAACCTTTGGGTGTCCTGAAATTGCCCCATTAAGTTACATCTTTAGTCTGGAGAGTATCCTGTTCTTCCATCAATGCTAAAAATTCATTTTCAAACGTAGTAAGATTTTCTATGGCCCCTTGGAGGATTTCATAGTTATCAGCATAAATTGGATTTTGAATGGCAGACCGTTCTTTTTCCATTTCTTCTTCAATGGTACTGATTCGCTTTTTTATCCAGGTCAAACGATTTTTTGTTTTTTTTCTTATTTGGTAATCCAGTTTATTTTTAGAGGGCAATTTAGGTTTTCGCTCATTAATTTCTTCCGATGGTCTTTTTGATTTTTTCCATTCATAATATTCATAATTACCTTCAAACATCCGGATATCCCCTCCGCCTACTTCGCAGGTAAGATTGGTGACATTATTTAAAAAATGCCTGTCATGGGAAATACACACAATGGAACCTGTAAACTGATCCAGGCTTTTTTCAACTATGTTCCGGGAAACAATATCCAAGTGGTTGGTGGGCTCATCCAGCAGGAGTAAATGTGCCGGATTAACCAGCATCTGCGCCAAGGACACCCGGGCTTTTTCCCCACCAGAGAGGACCTTCACACGTTTTTCAATCTCATCTCCCGTAAATAAAAAACTGCCCAGATAGGTACGAATCTCTGTTTCGCTCCACTCCTGGTTCGCCTTTCTAATTGATTCAAAGACAGTTTCCCCTGGATCCAGGATTTCCAGCTGATGCTGGGCATAATAGGCTCTATCCACATTGACACCGATACGCACTGCACCGCCAGTCACATCTTCCACACCGGCCAGCATTTTTAATAAAGTCGATTTCCCTGCACCGTTATGCCCAACCAGTCCAATTTTCTGCCCCCGTTCCACGGTCAGGCTCATATCCTTGAATACTTCAATATCCCCGTAATTTTTCGTCACATTGCAGCAGGATGCCACATTCTGGGGCAGTCGGCTTGGCTGAGGGAATCTCATATTCATAGCATGATTGTATTCTGAAGGTGGTTCAATCTTTTCCATTTTATCCAGCATTTTCACCCGGCTCTGGACCTGGGCTGCTTTTGTGTTCTTATAGCGAAACCGTTCGATAAACCGCTCTGTATCTTTTATCTGCTTCTGCTGGTTTAGATAGGCCGCCCAGTGCTGTTCCATCCGCAGGGATTTTTCGTCCTTATATTTGGAATAATTTCCATGGTACAGGGATATCTTTTTCAAATCGATTTCAAGAATGTGATCTACAGACCGATCCAAAAAAGCGCGGTCATGGCTGATCATCACCATCGCCCCTTTCCAATCGGATAAAAAGGCTTCAAGCCAAATCGTCGCTTCCAGGTCCAGATGGTTGGTGGGCTCATCAAGAAATATTATATCCGGTTCCTGCAAAAGAATTGCCGCCAAAGCCACCCGCATCCGCCAGCCGCCGCTGAACACACTCATGGTTTCCGTAAACTGCCTGTCCGTAAAGCCAAGGCCGCCCAGGATCTTTTTGGCTTTCTCTTCCAGCGACCACCCGTCAAGAGCTTCGAATCGATTCTGGGTATCACCCAGCTGGTTCGCCAAGGCCTGGTTTTCGGGATCATTGGCAATATCATGAGACAATGATAGCATTTTCCCTTCCAACTCACGAACCTCCGGAAATTTTGAGAGCACTTCTTCCAGAATGGAGCGGCGGGACCCAGGAACGATTTCCTGGGCCAAATACCCGATAGTTACATTTTTGTCAATCTGAATATTCCCGGAATCGGGGGATTCCTCTCCCAACATAATTCTAAGGAGGGTGGTTTTCCCTGAACCGTTGGGGCCCACCAGTCCTGCCCGCATACCACTCTTGAAGTAAATATTTACATCGGAAAAAAGGTCGCCATTCGGAAAAGATTTGGAAAGGTTCTCGAGACGAATCATTTTATTATTACATGCAGCAGCGCAAAAAGTAAACGGGTACTAAAAGTTATTTTTTTCATTAATCTAATCTAATACCCCCACACATAAACAGAAGTCCCTTCGGGTGAAAACAGATTATAATGCAGTTAATAATCATCCCTTTAATTTATCCCCAAGACGTGCATGGAATCAATTTGTAGAGGGGAATCTTGAAATCCGTAGTAAAAGTCAATAGGAGTATGAGTGTTGAGAGGAGTTTAATTTTTGTGAAAATCGGAAACAGAAGTTGGAAAAGTAGGTTTAGATATCAATACGAAAAATAAAAAGAATTTTTCCTGAGCCCGGCCACTTCCGCATTATACACCTGCGATAAACTGTTGAATTTCCATGGCAGCTGTTTCAGGTTGCTCAAGATGAAAATTATGTGTGCAATTGGTCATTGTCAGATATTCAGCATGGGAGAGATTTTCCATCATCCTCTTAGCGACAGCATTAGGTAATTCTGTACTTCCTTCCACATGCAGGAGCAGTACCTGGCACTGAACCACGGGTAGATATTCCCACCATCCTCGTGATCTTGATTCAGTTACGGATTGAATGCAGGCATCTTTTGAGTAACGCCATACAAAGTTTCCATTCGTATTCAGTTCCAGGTTCTGCATGAGAATATCAATATTTTCCCGGGAATAACCCGGTTTTCGTTTTTCAAGGTGTAGCCTGGCTTCATCAACTGTGTGAAAAGTGTCAGGAAGATCGTTGAAAAATCGGGTGGTTTCTTCAATGTCATTCAGGTTTTTATCAGGACCAATATCACCTAAAATGAGGCTTTGAACCTTATGGGGATTTTCCGCAGAGAATACCAGCGCATTTCTTCCGCCCATGGAGTGCCCAAAGATATGAATTGATGTTATGTCCAGGGCATCCATAAAACTATTAATATCATCCGCGTAATCAATGGGAGAATAGCCTTCATCCGGCTGCCATGAACCGCCATGACCCCGTTGATCAAGAGCAAGCAAATGCCAGTTCTCAGGACGTTGAGACGCGATGGGAATGCATTGACCAGCGAAATCACTCAATCCATGCAGGAACAGCAATTGGGGACCAGCGCCTTTTCTTTCAAGATAACGGAATTCTCTTCCCTGCAGACTGATAAGGTTTTCTTTCATTAACATATGTAAAATTTAATCAGAATTTAGATAAAATGGACTCATCACAGTAATGCGTACCTAAAAAATAAAATGCAAGTCATTCTGACCATTTAATGCTTGAGATTCTTCTCCGCCTCCCGCCGGATTAGAATGACACTATTTTTTTTTGTGTACATCACGGCTGGTAATTTGGGTAAAAGAAGGATTGCCAGAGATATATACATCTACATCCTCTAAAGAACGGATTACGATGCACAGGATTTATGACTTAAGACAACTTTGCATTTCCCCTCATTTTCCGGTTCAGTGCCATAATCTTTTCGTTGCCCTTATACCAGTTTGGTTCTTCGTCAAAATGTGGAATGCCGTAATCAATTCTTCAAAATCAGAAGGTCTTAACTCCTCATAATCCTTTTGCAGGACTTTAATATAATTCCATTCTGTTTCAGTTAATTCTGTTGCTCTTTCGCACCAATTAATTGCAGCTGCATCTTTTAATGCAACTTGAATATTTTCCCTGCCTTTTGTTTCAACTACCCAATGTTTACCATCATCCAGTCTTACTACAAAATTGGGATAGTAATGTCTGATGTTTACAACTTTATCCGTGTACTGGATACTAAACCCAAATTGAATTGGGAGTTTTGCAAATGCTGGCAGCATCAGTAAAGATATCAGAATTTAATCTTCATCTCCCCAAAGTCCTATCCAATCCCCGAGCATCCATCCAACCCCAAGGGAAACTAGTAAATCAAGTAAATCAGCATCACAGTTTGGGCATGATGGATCATCACCTTCATAAAATATAAATTCTCTATTACAGGAAGAACACTTTACTACTTGGGAATTTTCGTTACCCATTTAAATAGTTTTTAATTTTTTTCTCATTTATTTCAATTTATCCCGAAAATTTTAGCCTTCTGGAAATTTCTGAACATTTTCATCCGAACTATCTTCCCATGGCTTATAATTCAATTTGTA
>CAJXJG010000077.1 GCA_913054425.1 uncultured Fidelibacterota bacterium | reverse complement strand
ATTACAGTTTTCAAGAAGTGTAAATATGACTGAAAAAAAAGAACAGTTATTTCAGGATAAAATTGATGCTGGATTAAAAATTGAGCCGAAAGACTGGATGCCGGATAACTACCGCAAGCATCTTATTCGGCAGATATCACAGCATGCCCATTCTGAAGTGATCGGTATGCAACCTGAAGGTAACTGGATCACTCGTGCGCCATCTTTGAGAGCAAAAATGGTACTCATTGCCAAAGTTCAGGATGAAGCTGGACATGGTTTGTACCTGTATAGTGCCACTGAAACTTTGGGCATTACCCGCAGCGAATTGATTGAGCAGCTTCAGACAGGGAAGGCAAAATATTCAAGTATCTTTAATTATCCCACACTAAGCTGGGCAGATATGGGCGCTATCGGATGGCTGGTTGACGGGGCTGCAATTGTGAACCAGCAATCTTTGCGCAGAACATCCTATGGCCCCTATTCCCGCGCTATGATCAGGATTTGTAAAGAAGAGAGTTTCCATCAACGCCAAGGCTATGAGATCATGTCTAAAATGTCCAACGGAACTCCAGAGCAGCAGGAAATGGCACAGGATTCCCTGAACCGGTGGTGGTGGCCATCTCTTATGATGTTCGGTCCCCACGATTCAGATTCAGCCCATACATCCAATGCCATGAAATGGAAAATTAAGCGGGGAACCAATGATGATCTCCGCCAGCTTTTTGTGGACAGGACTGTGAAGCAGGCGGATCTCATAGGATTGGAAATTCCCGACCCCGATCTCAAATGGAATCCTGAATCCAAACATTATGATTTTGGTGAAATTGACTGGGAGGAGTTCTGGGAAGTAGTAAATGGTAACGGATTCTGCAATAAAGAACGAATTAATAATCACACCAATGCACACACTGAAGGCAGTTGGGTGCGGGAGGCAGCATTGGCTTATGCAGAAAAAACACAAAACGGAGTCTAATATGAGTGATAAAAATCTGCCAACTTGGGAAGTATTTATCCAGCCTAAAACCGGAGCCTCATTTCAGCATGCAGGAAATCTCCATGCTTCTGATAAGGAAATGGCTCTCCAAAATGCCCGGGAACTCTATACCCGCCGAAAGGAAGGCACTTGCATTTGGGTAGTAAAAACGGAAGACATTGTATCCTCCAATCCTGAAGACCAGGCATCTTTCTTTGATCCAGCTGATGATAAAGTGTATCGTTACCCCACTTTCTTTAAGGTGTCAAAAAAGGCAAAAGGATTATAATGGCAACAGATTTGCTTTATAAATATGTGTTGGGTCTTGGGGATGATGCCCTCATTTTAGGGCAGAGACTTTCCCAGTGGGCTTACAAGGGACCCTTCCTGGAAGAAGACATTGCCCTCAGCAACATTTCTCTGGATATGTTTGGCAGAGCAAATTTATTTTTGGAATATGCTACCATTCTAAAAGGAAATGGTACTTCCGCTGATGAGTTAGCCTTTAAACGCAATGAACGGGAGTTTAGAAATCATATCCTCTGTGAACAACCAAACGGAAATTTTGCAGATACTATGGTACGTCAGTTTTTCCTGGATGCATTTTATAAATTGTTTCTGCAGAAATTGACTGAAAGTAAGGATGAGCAGCTTTCCGCCATCGCCCAAAAATCTATTAAAGAAACCACCTATCATTTACGGCATTCTTCAAAGTGGATCATTCGACTGGGTGATGGCACCCCTGAAAGTCATGCAAAGGTTCAGCCTGCAATAAATAATTTATGGATGTTTACCAATGAGTTATTTGAAATGAATGAGATTGATCATGAAATGGTAAAACAGAAAATAGGTGTTGATTGTCAACCATTAAAAATGGAATGGGATAAAATTATGGATGAAGTCTTCACAGAAGCAACCCTGAAAAAGCCTGAGAATATCCACATGACTACCGGCGGGAGAGAAGGAATTCATACGGAGCATTTGGGGCATTTATTATCGGATATGCAGTATCTTCAGCGGGCTTACCCGGATGCCCAATGGTAATGGAAATTTCTACTGCTGCGATTTGGGAATCATTAAAGACTATTCCTGATCCGGAAATTCCTGCTGTATCTATAGTGGATTTGGGAATCGTTCGGAATGTAGAGTTTAATGATGATCAACTCAAAATTACCATCACCCCAACCTACAGTGGTTGCCCGGCATTTTCTTTTATGAAAGAGGAAATCATCCGACATTTGGAATCGGCAGGAATTTTCAATTACCAGATTGATACTTCCCTGGCGCCGCCTTGGACGACGGACTGGATGAGCGATTCTGTTAAAGCAAAATTGAAAGAAGCCGGCATTGCACCACCTTCACATAAGGTAGAATGTCCCCAATGCGAATCTCAAAATGTGGATGTCATAAGTGAATTTGGATCCACTGCCTGTAAAGCTCTTTACAAATGCAATGAATGCAGTGAAATATTTCATCATTTTAAGCAAATATAATTTAAATGATACAATTTGAAAAAATAGGAGCTGTTGGAAAAATAACCTTGAACCGCCCAGAACAGTATAATTCTTTTGTTCGGGAAATGGCCCTGGCTCTTCAGGGTACATTAAAGAATTGTGCAAATGATGACTCCATTCGTTGTATCCTCATTACCGGTGCTGGCAAAGCATTCTGCGCCGGGCAGGATTTAAAAGAGGCAATCGATCCCGAAGGTCCGGAAATAGAGCAAATTGTTCGGGAGCATTATAATCCAATTATAAAACAAATCCGTGAAATTGAAAAGCCAGTTATCGCTGTGGTGAATGGCGTGGCTGCTGGTGCCGGAGCTAATCTGGCTTTAGCCTGTGATATTGTAGTGGCATCCCAATCTGCAAACTTTATTCAAGCCTTTAGTAAAATTGGTTTAATTCCAGATAGCGGTGGCACCTACTTTTTACCCAGACTTATTGGACTTCCCAAAGCTACGGCTATCATGATGACGGGCGAATCGATCAGTGCTGATAAAGCAGAGCAAATGGGAATGATTTACGCTGTTTATGAAGATGCAGAGTTTGAATCCAAATCATTGCAGTTGGCAAAATCTATTTCTGAAATGCCTACTAAGGGATTGGGATATACCAAAAGATTGCTCAATTACTCCCTCAATAATTCACTGGAAGAACAGTTGGATTTAGAAGCCGAGACTCAGGTGCTCTCAGCCAAATCTGAGGACCATAAAGAAGGTGTCCAGGCATTTTTAGAAAAACGACCCCCGGTATTTACCGGCAAATGAGCAATAAAATTTCTGTAATAGGTGCCGGCACTATGGGATCTGGAATTGCACAAGTAGCAGCATCAAATAGTTGTCAGGTTACTATTGTTGATTCCTTTCCGCAGGTATTAGAAAGTTCCCAAGCCAAACTAAAGTCAATTCTCAACCGTTTGGTTGAAAAGGGAAAAATGAATGAGGACAAAACCCAACATATTTTAGCAAATATCAACTGGACTTCAGAAATGGAAGAGATTGTTGATAGTGATCTGGTAATTGAAGCTATTGTTGAAAATCTAGAAATCAAGCAGAAATTATTTTCTCAAATGGAATCATTGGTATCAGAGGACTGTATTTTAGCTACCAATACTTCATCACTTTCAGTGGCAGGCATCGCATCTGCCTGTAACAATCAAACCAGGATTATGGGCATCCATTTTTTTAATCCGGTACCTTTGATGAAATTGGTGGAAGTAATTCCCACCGAAAAAACAGATGAAAGATTAGTAAAAGAGGTAAAATCCATTTTGGAGGGTTGGGGAAAAACGGTGGTTACCGCCAAAGACACACCCGGTTTTATTGTGAATCGGGTAGCTCGACCATTCTACGGAGAGGCACTGAAAATTTACGAAGATGGCATTGCCGATTTTGCCACTATTGATTGGGCAATGAAGGAGTTTGGCGGATTTCGTATGGGTCCATTTGAACTCATGGATTATATCGGAAACGATATTAATTATTCTGCCACCAAAGCCGTGTATGATGGAACCAACCATGATCCCCGCTATAAGCCCTCTCCTACACAAAGGAAAATGATGGACGAAGGATTGCTGGGTAGAAAATCCGGTAAAGGTTATTTTGATTATTCAGAAAGCGCTGTTAATCCTGAACCTAAAAAGAATGAGGAATTAGGTAGGGAAATATTCAACCGGATTTTAGTCATGCTTATTAATGCTGCGGCTGATGCTTTGAACGGATCCATTGCTACCCGGGAGGATATTGACATTGCCATGACTACAGGTGTGAACTATCCCAAAGGACTGCTGAAATGGGCAGATGATATCGGATTAAACATACCCCTTTCTCAATTAAAAGAACTCCAATCTCAATATGGAGATGACCGCTATATTGCCAGCCCATTGCTCATAAAAAAGGTAAGTGAAAATTCTACATTTTATTAATGATTACACTCAAAAAATTTCATTTGCCCCGCCCTTTAGGGCGGGGATTATTTAAAAGACAACAAGTCAGGGGTTTTCCGCCTTCCGGACGGGCAAGAACCCTTTTATTGAGGGTTTCCTTTTATGAATCAGTCCGATACTAATCAGGATAATCAGGAAATTGCTTATTTTAAGGGCACCGTATATCGTACTACCAAAGATTGGTTTTCGGAGGATGAATGAGAAATAAAGACTCCTATATAATTGATGCAGTACGGACTCCTATAGGTAAATTTGGAGGAACCTTATCACAAGTCCGAACCGATGATTTAGCCGCTCACGCCATTCGCTCTTTAATGGATCTCCATGACTTTGATCCGGCGGAGATAGATGATGTGATCATGGGTTGCGCCAATCAGGCTGGAGAAGATAACCGCAATGTGGCCCGCATGGCATTATTGCTGGCAGGGCTTCCATTTTCTGTTCCCGGCGAAACAGTGAACCGCCTCTGTGCTTCGGGGATGTCAGCTGTCATTCATGCCTATCGTGCCATTCAGGCAGGAGATGGTTATCTGTTTATTGCCGGGGGCGTGGAAAACATGACTCGTGGTCCTTGGGTATTTTCCAAGGCATCCAAACCATTCGGCAGGGATTCAAAAATGGAGGACTCCAGTTTTGGCTGGCGCTTCATCAATCCCAAAATGCAGGAAATCTATGGCACAGAAGGAATGGGACAAACAGCAGAAAACCTGGCAGAAAAGTATGACATAAACCGGGAAGATCAGGATAAGTTTGCGTATAACTCCCAAATGAAAGCAGCATTAGCTCAAAAGGAAGGGAATTTTGATAATGAAATAATTCCGGTTGAAATTTCCCAGCGAAAAACTGATCCCATCAAATTCAAAGATGATGAATTTTTAAAGCCCCAAACCTCAATTGAAGGATTGGCAAAGCTCAAGCCAGCCTTCAAAAAGAATGGCACCGTCACCGCCGGAAATTCTTCCGGACTTAATGACGGAGCCGCTGCCATGCTCATTGCTTCAGAAGAGGGTGTTAAGACTCATGGACTAAATCCGTTAGCACGAATTCTCTCATCTTCTGTAGTGGGAGTTGAACCCCGAATTATGGGTATTGGTCCGGTGCAGGCTGCGAATAAAGCCCTTGAAAAATCCGGCTTGAAAATGGATGATATGGATGTCATTGAACTGAATGAAGCATTTTCGGCACAGTCCTTGGCGTGTATCAGAGAATGGGGATTGGCAGATGATGATCCCCGTATAAATCCCAATGGAGGTGCGTTAGCTTTGGGTCATCCCCTGGGCATGACAGGAACACGGATTCTGCAAACCGCTGCCTTGGAACTCCAGAGAAAGCAGAAAAAATATGCCATGGTTGCCATGTGTGTAGGCGTTGGACAAGGCTATGCCACGATCATTGAAAAAGTATAGGTAATGGGGAAGTCCAATATAAATCCTGGGGCTTCACAGAAAATTACGGACTACATTAATAATGTAGGTGGCGAATTTCATGAAATCCTCATTCACTTACGAGAAATCCTCACCTCATCAGAAATTGGATTAGAAGAAGACTGGAAATGGGGCGCACCAAATTTTAATTCTAAGGGAATGGTCTGCTGGCTGGCATCCTTTAAAAATCATGTAGGGCTCAATTTTTTCAAAGGTTCTCTTATCACAGATAAGTATAATCTTTTTGAAAAACAATATGAGGGTCGAATTAACCGCATGATAAAATATACTGCCCTTTCGGAAGTGGACAGAGAGCAGTTAAAATATTATTTATTAGAAGCGATGGAACTCAACAGGCAGGGCAAAAAGCCAAAACCCAAAAAAATTGCAGCAGATTTTCCTGAAGATTTTCAAAATGCGCTAAACGATAATCCAAAAGCACGGGATTTTTTTAATAGTCTGGCACCATCCTACAAAAAGGAATACCTTCAATGGGTAGCAACTGCTAAGCAGGAAGCCACTCGGTTCAAGCGGTTAAATACCAGTATTGAATGGCTCAGTGACGGTAAAAAGAAATCCTGGAAATATGAGAAATGTTAAATGATTTACGAATTTAATGGCTATAAGCCGGTAATTATGGAATCTGCTTTTATCCACCCTCAAGCGACAGTGATGGGGAATGTCATTGTTGGTAAAAAAGTATATATTGGTCCCGGGGCTGCCGTTCGGGGAGACTGGGGTGAAATCATTATTGAGGATGGTTGCAATGTGCAGGAAAATTGTACAATTCATGTCTTTCCGGGAAAGTCTGTGTTGCTGAAAGAAGGTGCTCATATTGGACATGGAGCAGTCATTCACGGGGGAAATATTGGGAGAAATACGCTTATTGGGATGAACTCTGTTGTCATGGATGATGCGGAAGTGGGTGATGAATGTATTGTGGGCGCCCTCTGTTTCATCAAAGGAGAAATGCAAATTCCAAACCGGAAATTGGTGGTGGGTAATCCTGCCATAATTAAGGGAGACATTTCCGATGAAATGCTTGACTGGAAATCTACCGGAACCAAAATTTATCAACAACTCCCGGAGGATTGTTATAATTCCTTGCGAGAATGCGAACCCTTGCGGGAAATCCAAAAGGATCGCCCGTCTCAAACAACTAATTTTAAACCATGGAAAGAGACCAAGAAATAATGAATTATCAAAATTACGCAAGGGGGAAATGGGTGAACGGAGAGGGGGACGGCACCCCTCTTTTTAATGCCATTACCGGAACAGAAATAGGGAGGGCAAGCAGTAAGGGATTAGACTTTTTCCAAATGATGGATTATGCCCGTAAGGTTGGCAGTCCCTTCTTAAGAAAAATGACATTTCAACAGAGAGGTTTAATGCTAAAAGCGCTGGCGCTTCATTTACATGGCATTAAGGATAAGTTTTATGAATTGAGTGCTGCAACCGGCGCTACCAAAATGGACTCATGGATTGACATCGAAGGCGGAATAGGAAACCTTTTTGCCAACGCATCCCTGCGAAAACAATTCCCGGATTTACCCTATTATGTGGATGGCGAGGCTGCCAAACTCTCCAAAGGAGGTTCGTTTATAGGCCATCATATTATGGTGCCGAAAGAGGGTGTAGTAATTCATATCAATGCTTTTAATTTTCCCATTTGGGGTATGCTAGAAAAGATTGCGGTAAACCTCATGGCTGGAATGCCCGCCATTGTGAAGCCGGCAACCCTCACCTGCTATTTAACAGAACTCATGGTACGGGAAATTATTGCAACAGATATTCTACCGGAAGGTGCGCTCCAGCTAATTTGCGGTTCCGCCAATGGAATTTTAGATCATATCATGTGTGAAGATGTGGTAACCTTTACCGGCAGTGCTTCCACAGGACAAATGCTAAAA
>CAJXJG010000076.1 GCA_913054425.1 uncultured Fidelibacterota bacterium | reverse complement strand
ATAACGCTGAAGTATTTCTTGGATCACAAAGATACTTCAACGCAGGTATTTCAGTACGTTTCTAAATTGTACGTTTAGTTAAACAAAAAAACCCCGATCTGCCAACTGGCGGTCGGGGTTTTTTGTTAGAGAATCAATTATTGAAAATTTTCTTAAGATAGTGTAACCTTCATATGCTATAAAGCAGGAAGTTCAACCAGTTCCTGAAGGTGTTGTTGTTGAAGTGACCTGCTGATTAATGCAAAAGGAATTAAAAAATGAGGGTTAATTTTAGGTTTCATCAATTTAAAATAATCTCCATTTCAATTATTTTCTGTACGATGATGTGGACATGTGATTTTTTCCAGGGAGACGAAGAAAATAATCAGCCAGAGATTTACCCTCTTATCCTGATATCTATGGACGGATTCAGGTGGGATTATACTGAAAGAACTGATACTCCGAATTTCGATTTTCTCATTGAAAAAGGAGTGCGCGCTCAGTCACTCATGCCGGTTTTTCCAACATCTACTTTCCCCAATCACTTATCTATCGCTACCGGATTATACCCAGAGAATCACGGAATTGTCTCGAATACTATGTACGACGAGGTTTTTGATGCGTGGTATACAATAGGAGAAGGAAGTGAATCTGTCCCTGAAAGCCGTTGGTATGAAGGAGAACCTATATGGGTAACCGCAGAGAAACAGGGGAAAGTTACCGCTACGTATTTCTGGCCCGGTTCCGAAGCTGAAATCAATGGTGAGAGACCTACCTACTGGTATGTATTCGATCCTTCAACCTCAAACGAAACAATCATAGATCAACTGCTAGCATGGTTGGATCTTCCAGAGGGCGAACGTCCTGTCTTCATGATGGCCTATTTCTATGATGCCGACCACTGGGGACATAACCTGGGTCCTGAAGCAGAGGGAATGGATACTGTAATACAAGGGCTGGATCTTGATTTGGGAAGGTTGATTGCAGGATTGACTGCTCGAGACTTATTAGACAAAGTGAATATTATTGTTACCGCTGATCATGGAATGGTGGAAATAGATAGAGACAGGATGATTTTTCTTGATGACTACATCGACCTGGAGGATGTGACCATGGCGGGATGGTCTCCAGTTGCTGGGATCATACCCAATGAGGGACTGGAAGACTCGATCTACAACTCATTAGTTAATGTTCACCCACAACTTTCGGTCTATAAGAAAGAGAAAACTCCAGAACACTTGCACTACCGTAACCACAGGCGTATCACACCAATTATTGGAATTGCAGATGAGGGCTGGTCTATCAGTACCAGGGATTATTACAATAACCAGCCTGAAGCCTATACCGGGGGTACGCACGGGTATGATCTTGATTTTCTGTCCATGCATGGACTTTTCTTAGCATATGGACCGGCCTTTAAAGATGGGTTAATCGTCCCGTCCTTTCAAAATATTCATATATATGAACTCATTGCCAATGTCCTAAGCATTGCCCCAGCAGTTACTGATGGCAGTTTGGATTCTGTATCTGCAATGCTGGAATAGCAGTTGAATGTTTTTAATATTCTCCTCCTTTCAGAGAAATAAGAGAAAATAACCGCTTCTCAGTCAAGGGCAGACAAGTGGGCTGGGCTTGTGATATGTACCTGTTATTTCGGGCTTACCTTTAAATTTGCGAACATACCATCCGAGTTGTGACCAACCCACAGTCCAATCCAGCCTTTTTCCTCTGTACCAATTCGATCTACGACCAGGGCTGGTTCTGATGCATTATCAAGGAACACCCGTACGGTTGGTCCGTCTAACTCAAGGCGCAAATGAATCCAAGCCTCTGAAGAAGGAGGTGGTACTATAGCGGCTTCGTACTGGCCGGGATTTTCAGTTCGTAGCCGATGCCATTCATGCGATGGAACCAGTACATATTGCGTAGAGTGCGATCGGCGCGTTTCACTTTCAGCTCGAAAATTAAATGGACGTAGATAAACAGCCTCATAGTTCTCTGCGTTAATGCCATGGAAAGCTAATCCTACAAAACTTCTGCCAGGCTCATTTCTGCCTTTCAAGTCTACTTCTATTACCCCATCACCGATCTCGAAAGATGGTAGCCATGCAACTCCTTGCCCAGGTTTCTCATCAAGGTAGACGCCCTTGTTCTGCTCATCTTTTAATACAGTCACTGCTCGATTATAAACAGCCCATTTTTTTCCTGCGGCAAGTAATGAGAGGTCAAACGTAGTATCGATTGCTTGACTAAAAAGACAGGAAGTGAGTAATATGGCTTTAATAGGATATTTCATTTCATTCTCCTTATCTCTTCAATTTACCCAGAGGGATCAATTTACTTCAACAGGACCATCTTCTTGGTCTGCACAAACTCACCAACACGAATCTGGTAGAGGTATACTCCTGCACATACTGCGCTACCAAGGGAGGTTATCTAAATCTACGTTACCACCGGACAGGATCAGCCCAATTTTCCCCCCCATGTTTTCATCCGGATGTTCCAGCAGTGCAGCCAGAACGACCGCTGAAGATGGTTCAATAATTATATTCATCCGTTCCCAAATGAGTTTCATGGCGCGGATTATTTCATTTTCACTGACCGTTAGTATTTTTGAAACATGTTTGAAAATGATGGGAAATGTTTTTTCTCCCAATGAAGTAAGTAATCCATCTGCAATGGTTCTGGGATTAGTTTGTGGAATAATTTCTCCTTTTTCTAACGATTGATACGCATCATCTGCGCCTTTGGGTTCAGCGCCGATAATGGTAATATCAGAGTTTATCCCCTTTGCAGCAATGCACGTTCCAGAAATCAATCCGCCGCCACCAACTGGAGCTATGATTACATCCAAGTCCGCAATGTTTTGTAAAAGCTCCAACGCTACTGTTCCATGTCCAGCAATGATGTGTTCATCATTGTATGAATGAATTTCAATCGCCTTTGTTTCGTTGATTATCGTTTTCAAGGTGGATTCCCTAGCGCTCAGAGTCGGCTCACAATATGTTATGTTTGCTCCATAATCAGCTACAGCATTCTTTTTAACATCAAGCGTATTGCTAGGCATCACCACGTGGACCGGAATTCCTCGTAATCTGCCTGTTAACGCCAGCGCTGCTGCGTGATTTCCAGAGGAATGAGTTGCAACACCTTTGGAGGCTTTATTATTTGGCACACTAAAAACGGCATTACAGGCACCACGAAATTTGAAGGCGCCCACTTTCTGGAAATTTTCACACTTGAAGTATAATTCAGCATTAACCATTTTATTAATCGCTGAAGATATTAACACAGGCGTTTTTTCAGCGAAGGGAGCAATTCGATCTGCTGCGTTTCGAACATCTGCAAATGTTGGGAAAATGTAAGTCATTTATGTTCTAAAAATCTGATTATTTTTCTAAAATGTTTTTTGTTTCAACCTGTGGATTTTCAATTTCTTTTGTACTCATAAATAGTAATGTAATGGCAACTCTTCTTTTCATATCTTCCTGCTAGTCAGCAAAATCATATTTATCAACAAATGAAATGATTTTATTAACAGCTGGTTTTATTTCAGGAAATGGGGTTTGATAAAATATTAGGTGCGTATTAGATGAAAAGAAGTTAAGTTGATAATGAAAATTATTGTTGTAGCAATCTAACATGGAATGAAATTTTAGTACACTCCGAACTAAAAGTCCATATTAATCTTTATATCTTTTAACATAGTCAAAATCATAAGTAGTGATCTCATGATTATTACCATAGGGGTCGTTAAAATACATTGACCACGATAAGCCATGATTTTTTAGTTTTATGGACAACGACTTACTTTCAAAAAATGCTAACCAAGCAATGAAATTTTCACCTGAGGAACCAAATGCAATTGCCGAGCTTGGTTTCTTTTTTGATTTAAAGAGAGCGATATGCACTTGGCCAGAATCGTCGGCCATTGTTAGCGGGCCATCACCCTTATTCCAACTTTCGAATTTATCAACAGGCTGAAACCCAAGGTATTCAGAGTACCATGCTTTAGCCTCTTCAAGGTCTGTAACGTAGACATGCACATGATCTATACCTTTAATCTTTGGAAACTTTCTCATTCCAGCACATCCTAACTATAAATACTTTCTAACAGTAATTATACAGCGTAAAAGCCGTGACATTACATGATCTTTTCTCTAATCTCATCTCTTCAATTTACCCCATCCCGCACTTTTTTACAAAGAGGTGGAATCTACCCAAACGGGAAGCGGTGGGTTAATGCTTACGGATCTTACAATAATCTTAAATCTTATTGAGTCATTAACCATAATACTCCAGTCGATGACAATTTGGACATAAATCTAATTCTTGAATTTGATGGAACATCCAAGTGCTTTAGTAGAGGCTGGATCAATTGTTTTTCCGATAAGCATATTATCTATGGCATCAGCAAGATAAGTATTTTCAATTTTTTTAGGCTTTCTGGCATTATCATCAATGGCACCACGATAGACAAGTTTATCTTTATTATTAAAAAGAAATACGTGCGGAGTGCGTGTTGCACCAAATTTATACGCCAGATTTGATCCTGGGTCCATAGTATAATAAAAATTATATCCCTTTTCTTCAGCATGAAGCTTCATTTCTTCCATACTGTCTACTGAATCAAATTGCTTCTCATTTGAATTGACTGCTATCATTCCCACACCTTTTGATTTATATACATTTGCCAGTTCAACATATCGGTCCTCCCAGGCGATGACCCAAGGACAAGTATTACAAGTAAATATTATAAGAAGACCGCTGTCACCTTTCGCATCATTCAGGGAAATATTCTCACCGCTTATGTCAGTCATTTTTACATCTGCCAACGGTAGGGCAGCACCCAGTTCTAATTCCTCAGCTGAAAGACTGAAAACAATAAACAATGAGAATACATTGAACATAATTTTCATGATTATACCTATGAATTAATTGCTTTGATTATTGCAGATCTGAACCGTGTTTCAGGCTGTTCTCCTTCCCAGAAATCTACAACTTTTCCAGATGATTTTCCATACAGAATCGTAAAAGGAACAGCACCGGTCCATTCCTGGGCGATACCATTTATGAATTTCTGATCGTTTTCATTCTTAATAAATGATTGCCAATCCACACCCTGATTTTTCAGGAATGACCTTACCTTATTCTTTTCGTCCAGCCAGTCCACACTGATAAAATATACTGAAAGGTTATTTTCGTATTCACGACCCATATCTACGATCATGGGAAATTCTGAAACACAGGGTTTGCACCACGTAGCCCAGAAATTCAGCATTACAGCGTGATGAATATTTTCCGATCGAACAATTTTCTGGATGTCCTCAGATGTAATGTTCTGCAGTTCTATTTTGCTGCAACTGCTTAATACTAATAGACAAAAAAGAAGAAGCCTTTGTATTATATTAATGTTAATATTCAAACAATGCAACCTCCCTTGAGTTTATCTTTTCTAATCTCTCCCGGATCGATAATGATATGGTCAACAAGGTCCAAATTGACAATATCACATGAATGAAAAATAAGGGTAAGGTCAACGATTGCACCACCATTAAAACAAGTGTGACTAAAGATAATATTTTATTCATTAATCTTTGAGAATATCTGTAAGATAATACACTCTGATGCTGAGAATGTCAAGGATGGGGATTTTCACCTGTTTGGTGTGAGAATGGCATATAACATATAAATAGGGGGGTGCCCCAAAGGTTGGGTGGGTTTTCTACCTCTTCAATTTACCCAGAGAGTTCAATTTATATTGGTTTATTTAAAATTCCTGCAAGTCTATCTGGATAATCTGTGATTATCCCATCTACTCCTAATTTAATAAAGCGCTTCATATCCTCTTTTTCATTTACCGTCCACACATAAATGGGAATGTTTTTTTTATGAAATCCTCTTATTAACTGTTTATTTATTACAAGAGTATTTTTATAATATTCAGGTACCTCAAATACATCTATTGAAGGAGAATATAACCAGCCAAGATGGAATGTGTTAAATTTATAATATTTTTTACTTTCAACCATTCCGGCGGAAGTGGCAACATCAGGACATTCTGACCGAAACTCATGCAAAACTTCATCAATAAATGAACCGATTAAGACTCTATTTACCATTCCGTTTTCCTTAATCATATGGCACAAGTTTTTAATAATATGGGGTTCATCCTGTTTGATATCAATGTTCAATCTGAGATCAAAAAACACGGTAAAAACTTCCTGAAGAGAAGGAATAGTAATCCCCAAATCCCGGAAGGGAAAAGTAATACTGTCATCCTCTGTCCAGTAATACCCAGCATCTAATTGACTTAATTTTTCCAATGTAAAATTCCATACATAGCCATGACCATTTGTGGTCCGGTTAACTGTATGATCATGGAGTAACACCAGCACGCTATCTGCTGTAGAATGTATATCAATTTCCAAAATATCTGCGCCTGATTTAACCGCATTATGAAGTGTTATCAAAGTATTTTCCGGCCCAAGTCCTTTCCCACCAGCATGAGCAATATTCATTATTTTTGGTACTTGAATTAAAAAAGGATGAATCCCGGTTTTTTCTATGTGAAGAATATTACATCCTGATAAAAGCATCAATAGAATGTTGGTTGAAATAAACTTTACTTTCCGCATTACACCTGAATTTACTCCATACCGCACTTTTTTACAAAGAGGCGGGGAAACAAAAACCCCAGCAGACTTGATCCTTAACCATCTTGTTGATAATCATTTTTTCATGGCACATTGCTCAGACTGAGCTTTTCGCCATTTTGGACAAAAAGAGTCTAATTGTATTCCAATACTTCGGGTAATTGCTGATAGAATTATGGTCAGCATCTTTTATCGTCACATAATGGCTCTTCACACCCCAATGTTCTACCAAACTTACAGACCGTTCATTCGAAATAATCCTATCCTGACCGGCAATAATCGCAATCATGGGGGTTGTTATTTCCGAGGCAATTTGAACTGAATCAAATGGATGCATCAGCAGTAATTTCACTGGAAAAAAAGGGTAATGGTCTTTCGCAACATTTACCAAACTATCAAAGGGGGTGATCAATATGACCGCTTTAACATGTCTCTGTTTTGCTACATAGATTGCCACCGAGGAACCCAGGCTGCGACCCATGAGAATAATATTGGTTGAGGGAATGCTATAGGTGTCTGAAATATGGTCGAAGATAAATAGGGCGTCCGAAAAAAGGCTGGATTGGCTGGGGCTTCCGGTACTCTTTCCATAACCACGATAGTTCATGAACAATAATGATTCTTTCTCATACTTTTTAAGGTCAAAAAGGTTGTTTGAAATCTCCTCAGCATTTCCACCGTAATAGATGATCAGGGGATGCTCAGGACTGAACTCTCTATTTATAAACCATCCATGCAGATCAAAACCGTTATGATTAATATTTACTTCAAAATGGGAAAATTGTCTGAGGAAGATTTCCTGGCTTTTGCTGATTCCTGTGGAAAAAAATATAAATGAGCTTTGCTTAAAAAATATAAATGCCAAAGTACCACAGTAAAAAACAAACAGCACTAAAAGCAGGTTAACCATAGTCGTTTTCATCTATCTATACGCTCATTATTTTGTAGAAAATATACTAGGAATAACTCAGGGCTGCTTCAATAAACCACTTCACCAAAAATTCTTCCGGGCTATTGTACACCTTAAGCAGTACTCTCATACTCAAACCCAACCAACAATGCTATATGTAATACTCTCTTCAATTTACCCAGAGGAATCAATTTGTAGGTTATTCTCTTCATCCCCCGAATCTACCCCTCAAACAAAAAAAGGGCAATGATGTGTTGCCCCTTTTTAATTGTATGTAATTGTGTTTTATTTTAGTTTCTCCCATTCTTCTACATTTGTTTTAGGAATAGGAGTATAAAACAATAGTAACTTTAAATTATAAACTCTTGACTAAATTTGAACCCTCTTCAGTAAGAATAAAAGTATCATCGTTAAAAATAACTAATTTATCAATAACCAGTCCTTCCATAACTTCAGAAAATTCTCTATGTGCAACTTGATGGATTAATTTGCTGTAACCGTGTAGAACTTTCATTGGTGCAGTACTACCCTTAT
>CAJXJG010000075.1 GCA_913054425.1 uncultured Fidelibacterota bacterium | reverse complement strand
ATATCATTTAAATAAATTTTCTCATCCCAAAGCTGTTCCATCGACATATTTGAATATGTACTATACAGGGTTTGAATACCCTTTGCAGAAACATATTCCTCAATACTGGTTCCGGTTTCATTCTTCACTTCCCAGGTTTTGGCAATCCACTCTTTGGATTGATCAAAAGAGACAATCGCTCCGTTAAGTTTTAGGCCGTCAGCCGCGCCTGTACCGCCTCCAAGATAATACCCATTACGAATATTTTTAAAGAGTCCCCCCTGTCCATATTCTTCCCCAAAGCTGCAATATTCAGCATCGCTCCCTAGTCTTTGTATTGAAACCAGAAGGGAGATTCCTCTTTGCTCCAATTTTTCTTCAAGCTTATCAGAAAACCGGGGTATCCGTGGACCATTTTTCATCACAAAAATTCCGCGCTGATCTCCGGTTTTCAAGCCGGGCATTCCTATTCCAATTAATAAAGGCAGCTGATTTGATTTTTGATAAAGAGTTGTAACTACATCAGCACATGCATCCACAATTCCTTTTCCCTGGATTTTCTCCAAATCAGTTACCATCATGTTTTCGTTTTCTGATTCTTCTAGTTGAATCGTTAAATCAACCGGTGCAAAATCATTCTTGAAGGAGGAAAAATGATGATAATTACACGGGGAGACATGACCCCTCAAGGAGAAGGACTGAGTTTCAGAATCAAATTGGATTATTCCCCCAGCAGCTTTGGTTGCTCCACCATCTATACCAATAATTGTGAAATCATTTTTATTCATTATTAAAATATTTTTTCTTTACAGCTTGAATTCTATAAAACGATTCTATAATTCGCTCTTCCGTAATTTTACCATCTGTAATCAGCCTCATAATTTCATTCACAGTTCTTGTCACAAGATCCGGGTCAAACGAAAATAAATTATTCCCCAAACAAATTACATCAATTCCGGCGTTAATCATTTTTTCCAAAGTCTTTTCGAATGAGAATTGATTTGAGATTGCTCTCATGAATGGATCATCACAAATTACTAATCCGTCAAATCCCATTTTCTTTCTCAGCAGTTCCGTAATTATTTTATTTGAAAGGGATGCCGGAAATTTCTCATCGAACTTTTTCAACAAAACATGTCCAACTAAAATAGCGTCTAATCGGGATTCAGAATGTAAAATTTCATAGGGTAGGAGTTCTTCCTCATTCCATGAAGATGAGACATCGGTTAATTCGTCATGAGAGTCCTGTACAGCGCTTCCCTGTCCCGGGAAATGTTTTGGAACACAAAGAATACCTTTTTGATTATGTTCATCAATGAATATCCGGCTGTGGTACACTACTTTCTCCGGAGTTGATCCGACACACCTATCAGCAATTCCAATAATGCTTTTTTTTCCTTTATCTAAATCAAATACCGGCGCAAAATTGACATTGATTCCGCTCGCATTCAAAAGAGCTGCAATAGAGGACGCATGGGAACGTGTAACCTGTTCATCATCAACTTCACCAAATTCTTTCCATGATTCAAAATCCGGAAATCCCGATTTTGAATTCAACCGCGCTACTGAACCGCCTTCCTGATCAATAGCAATGAGCAAAGGAATTTCAGCATGACTTTGAAGATTTTTTATCAGTAATTTAAGTTGTTCCGGTGATTCAATATTCCTCTGTTGAGGTGAGTTTACCGTCATGTCCTCATCATAGAGAATAATTCCACCAACGTGATTTTTCTCCACAGCAGATATGATTGGGTTCGCAGGATCCAGATGAACACCGCGAAATCCTGCGATAATCATTTGACCAGCCATCTTTTCCAATTGAGAGAAAGAGTCCATTATTATTTTGTAATACCCTAAAAAGTTAGGTATAGATTCAGTAAATATCAGTTAATTTTTAGATAATGATACGTTATAAACCAATCAATCTCATATTCTTTTTCATGTTTTTGTCCTGCGCGGGATTCAAAATCCCAATTGCTCAAAAACCATGGGCGGAAAGAACATTGTCACATTTGACCCTAAGAGAAAAAATTGCCCAGATGATGGTTTACTATATGAGAATGGAATTCCTGAATGAAGACAGCGAACAATGGCAGGAACTGACAGCATTGATTCAGACCGATGGTATCGGGGGTATTCATCTATGGTCCGGAGAAGTTGGCATTTCCCTGACTATGATGAACGAACTGCAGAGAATGTCAAAAATTCCGATTCTTTTTGATGCGGATATTGAATCAGGATTGTATGCACGATTTCCAAACGGGACTGAACTACCCCCGCTCATGGCTATCGCCGCAACGAACAATCCAGATTATGCTTACGAATCCGGGAAGATTGCAGCTTCGGAGGGTCGCGCTGTGGGAATTCACTGGAATTTTTCCCCTGTGATGGATGTAAATAATAATCCATCCAATCCCATCATCAATACCCGCTCTTTTGGTGAAGACCCAAATTCGGTTGGAGAATTTGGTATCCAATTTATGAAAGGACTCCAGGAACACGGAATGTTAGCTACTGCAAAACATTTTCCGGGTCATGGCGATACTGAAACCGATTCCCACTCTGCGCTGGCTATGATACCCAGTGATTCATCTCGTTTATGGTCGTTGGAATTGAAACCGTTTCAAACCGTTATTGATGCTGGAGTTGATGCGGTGATGGTCGCTCACATCCATGCTCCTGATTACCAGCCTGAAGCAAATCGCCCTGCTACATTGTCACCATTCTGGGTTTCGGAAATCCTTAAGGGGAAAATGAAATTTAACGGTGTCGTAGTTACCGATGCAATGAACATGGGGGGAATAGTCGGCAATTATTCCGATACATTTGCAGTCATCCAGGCTATCCGGGCAGGCTGTGATTATATCCTTCAGAACAATCATTTTAAGGAAACTATTGATGCAGTGGAAGATGCAGTGAGCAGGGGTATTCTCTCAGAAGAACAGATTAATAATGCTGCTTTAAAAATACTTAAAATAAAAGAAAAAATAGGCCTGCATAAACAGCGTTCTATTTCCATGGGTGAGACGAGACGAATCCTTGGCAAAACGGAATTCAAAAAAACTGCAAATGAAATCGCTGCCAAATCAATCACGCTTGTAAAAAATGACAACTCCTTTCTTCCCCTTATTATTGATGAAAATGAAGAAATTGTTGTGATAGATATGTACGATCATCCCAATGATCACCATGAATCAACTACGACCAGAGAATTGAAACGAAGCGGGTTACGAATCCGGTCATTGCAGGTAGATGAATCGGACAGTACAATGTATTATGATTCGATACTGAAGACCATACCGAATAATGTACCAATTATACTGAATGCTTTTGCAAGTCCCTCAGCCTGGAAAGACAGAATATTTCTTCCTGATCACCAGATGAAGTTCATTAATGACCTGAATCGGAAATCGAATCGTGTACTTTTAATCAGTTTTGGAAATCCATATCTGCTACAGGGACTTCCGGGAACACCTGCTTATATCTGTGCCTGGAAAGGAAGTGATCTGATGCAACATGCCCTGGTGGAATCACTGCTGGGGAAAAACGATTTTACTGGGACTCTTCCCATTACCATCCCGGAAATTGCCCACCGGGGTTTTGGCATTCAATTGGAGCAGGAAGTGGTCAGAATATCAAGAAAACAAGCATCTCCCGGGACAGTTATTAAGCATGTGATGCCCTATGAAATAAATGCGGATATCCATGAATTACGATCATTATTGAAGAAGGCAGTTTCTGATTCAGCCTGGCCCGGGGCAGTATTAATAGCCGTAAAAAACGGAAAGATATTTATTCATGATGCGGTCGGGTACCATACCTATGGGGAAAAAAGAACCATGCGTAAATCAGATATTTTTGACTTGGCATCCATAACAAAAGTGGTGGCAACCACTTCGACAGTGATGAAAATGGTGGAGGTAGGACAGCTTGACCTGGATGAAAAAGTGGTGACATATCTTCCCGACTTTAAGGGGAAACAACCAGAATATTTTCAACAGAAAAGTAAAATTACTATTAAGCATTTACTGACACATACCGCGGGGCTTCCGCCGTTTAAACAATATTTTTTGATGGATGGCGAAGCAAAAACGCGTTTGGATAGTGTTTTTAACACGGAGCCGGTCATTGGCATTGCAGAAGAAACAAAATATTCTGATATTGGATTAATAATATTAGGAAAAGTAGTTGAAAAAGTAAGCGGTTTTCTACTGGATGAGTTGGTTGATTCCCTTGTATTCAAACCTCTGGGAATGAATACCACCTTTTATAATCCACCGCCGGTAAAACTGCGCAGAATCGTTCCCACAGAGATTGCTGAGGGGTACCGGACCGGGCTGATCCATGGTGAAGTTCATGATGAAAATGCGTACAGTTTAGGTGGTGTGACTGGACATGCCGGCTTATTTTCTACCGCAGAGGATTTGGCTGTTTTCTCCCAGATGATGCTGAATGGTGGTATCTATGGCTGGAAGCGGATCTTTAAGGAAAAAACTATCAAATTGTTTACTTCCAAAGCAAACGTAGTTGAAGGAAGTTCACGGTACCTTGGCTGGGCTCAGCCTGGAGGTTTTAATCCTTTTGGTGTTTATCATGGCATGAATACGTTTGGCCACACTGGTTTTACAGGTACCTCTATGTGGATAGATCCTGATAATAAAATGGTCGTTGTTCTATTGACGAATGCTGTTCATCCCAAAAGAAACATGAAAGCACCGAATTATTATGACTGGGGTCAGCGAATACACTCTGCAGTTTATGAAGCAGTGGGCCTAAAGGAAAAGAATCCGAACCTTGATTGGCGGAAAAAATGGGAATAAGAAAAATTAAGAAAAAAAGAAAGAGAAAAAATTTCATCTCCGCTTTCTACTTATGCCTTTTTATGAGTTGTTTATATCCGGATAATTGGGTGCATTCATTACCAAAGCCCTGGACCTTAAATGAAGAACAGATCACAGAAATCCTTCCGCAATTTTATCAGCATTATCCAAACTTTCATGACCGCTTGAAAGCATTTTCCCTGTGGCAGGTAGGCAAACCCTATGGTATTTTCAAACTGGGTGAAGAAATAGAACCGGATCCTGATCCAATTATCCGTTTGGATGTGTCTGACTGTACTGTCCATGTACTGACAAGCCTTGCGTTTACACAAAGCAAATCCTGGAATGAAGCCCGTGAAAATATGATAACGATTCATTACAAAGATCATAAACCCTCATATAAAACTCGCTGGCATTTTACGTCTGACCGTATCCAGGAAAACCCGTATACCGTTAATATAACCGAAGAATTGTTAGAGAAAGATCAGTTGGAAAAAATTGATATAACCTTGAATCGCAAGGAAGATGACAGTGAATTTTTGAACCTGAACTGGGAAAAGAAAACGACGGTTTATTTTATTCCAAACGAGGAAATTAATAAAGAATTGTTAGCTAAATTTCCTGATATTTGCGGTGTAGCGTTTGTAAAAAAAGCATTTTTTACAATGGGAATAGTGATTGCCCATGAAGGCATGGTGATTGATCAGAATAACCTAATTCATGCTTCTTCCGAATTTAAGAACACAGTAAATATGAGTTTCATAGATTATTATTTTCGGGGTGATGGTCCTGTTTTTGATGGCATAATGATTTACAAGTTTACTGCATTGACTGACTAATTTATTCTATATTTTCAACTTATAGAATTCCATTGATTGCCGATATGATAAAAACTCATTGGACTTTGTTATGACTCAGAGAGGGTACTTCCTGATTTTTATTTCTTGTTTCAGTACTGTTATAGGACAAAATCCGGCAAATGAAATACCTTATAACATTATTAATGGATTCAAATATTCTGCAACTAACCGAACGAACCAACGAATTTTTGCATCTTTTGTTTTGGCTTCCTTCACCGGAAGCTACTATGATCAAAAAATAAAGAGTCATGCCCTAGACAAAGGACTTCTTCCAGGAAAATTAGCTCGAATAGGAGACCTCTACGGAGGAGCATTAGGTCATTGGATTTTATGGTCAACCATAGTGATTCATTCAAAATTAAAAGAAGAGTCCAACACAGAAGTTTTGACAAAACTGGAATTTTCATCTTTAGCCCTCTTAGGCAATGCTTTTGCAACTTATTTATTGAAATTTGGGGTGGGTCGGGAGCGTCCGGATAATGGGGATTATCTGTCATTTCCTTCTGGTCATACTTCCCACAGTTTTACAATCGCTGCCATCACAAATGAACTCTATGGATGGAAAGCCGGAACAGTCGCTTACCTTCTGGCAACTTTGTCAGCCGTCAGTAGAATTCATGATAATAGACATTATTTTAGTGATGTTGTATTCGGAGCAGGATTAGGTACAATAATAGGAAGGGGGTTTTCCATTCAAAATAGAAAAAGAACAAAGAACCAGGTTTATTTATTACCAATAAATTATGGGGTAAAACTTCATATTATTTTTTAATCTTTTTCTCGTTCATCTAACGATAAAATTTTAGTAAACTTTTCCTTATGGGAACCTCAATTTGTTTTCATTCTTTAAGTAAACTCTTATCATGAGTCAGATAAAATTAGATTATAAGAAAATGACTGAAGTTGTTTCTGCAGTTTTAACTGATGAAGCCAACTCATTATTATCCGCACGTTCTCGAGTTGAGAAAACAGTTGTGGAAGCGGCTGAGATCATTATGAACCATCCCGGGAAAGTTGTCATCTGCGGATTAGGGAAATCTGGTTTAGTTGGTCAAAAGATTGTTGCCACTCTGTGCAGCACTGGAACTCAGGCAGTGTTTCTCCATGCAGCAGAGGCGCTTCATGGAGACTTGGGAATTTATCACCCAGGTGATCCTACAATTTTAATTTCTAAAAGCGGAGGTACGGAAGAACTGCTCAGGTTGATACCCATTTTAAAAGAGTTTAATTCTCCCTTGATTGGTATTGTCGGCAATCTGAAAGCCCCGTTATCAAGAAAAGTTGACATTGTTTTGGATGCAACCGTTTCAAAAGAAGCTGATCCCCTGGGAATAGTTCCCACTTCCAGCACTACATTAACATTGGCAATCGGAGATGCTCTTGCTTCGGTTTTAATGACCGCCAGGGATTTCAAACATGAAGACTTTGTCCGCTATCATCCCGGAGGGGAATTAGGGAAAAGGCTTCAGTTAGAAATAAAAGATATTATTCAACCCCTCCAGAATGTTGCCGTAGTGACTCCGAATCATAATGTTCGTGAGGTAGTCATCCTTATGACTGATAAACCTCAGGGGGCAGCCTTAGTACTATCAAAAACCGGGGAGATTGAAGGTATTATTACAGATGGAGATATACGCCGTTGTCTGGCAACAAATGGTGATATTGACAAAACGAAAGCAAAAGAATTAATGACCGATAATCCCGTTTCAATTCCTGTCCAAGCCCCTATTCAGGACGCCCTTACTCTCATGGAAGACCGGACCTCTCAGATTACTGTCCTGTTAGTCACAAAAGGGGATGGGAAAACCTGCATCGGGTTATTACGGATCCACGATATTTACCAGACCAGGTTGTTTTAGCTGCCTGCAGTAACCCCGATGAATTGGTTGAATAGAATATTAACCATGCCAATATCATCAAAAATTGCTCTCTCCGCACTCATATTTTTAATTGGTCTTAAATTTAGAATGATTATTTTCATTTTTCTACCCCTTGTATTTTTCCCTTGGAAAAGAAGGAAATGAACTATAATGTCCTCCTTCTAAAGAGGACTATTTTTTTAGTAATCCTCCTAAAAATTCGAGTACAAAATTAATCTGGAATTAAACCATGGCTTCAGGGAATCTGTTTCCATTATTCATAATTAAGTAAATTATCCCTTTTAGCCGTTGTTTTAAGCGATTGAAAAAAATCATGTAACAAAGGAAAAAATATAATGACAAAAAAAATAATTTTTATTACATTAACCTTAATTTACAGTAATCATTTACTGGCTGGTACAAACCAGTTTACCCTGAACAGCGCGCAGAATGGACACACAAAAATCAAGTTTACACCGGGCGATATCCAGACTGAATCCATCGGGGAATATACCCGTTTTGTATCTCCCAACACAGGGAGGACAACTGAAGAGGGGATGCCTGAGCTTCCGCTCTTTTCAACCT
>CAJXJG010000074.1 GCA_913054425.1 uncultured Fidelibacterota bacterium | reverse complement strand
CGGCATTTTTATTTTATCGTACTTTAAAACAGTTAATTTAAATCACCAGGTTGACCAGTAACACTTCCTTCCTTTACAAGCGTATATTTTGCCTTATCAGGTACATCAGCAATCCATGCTAATTCTCCTCCTGAACAAGCACCCTCATTCTTATCGGTGCCATCATTACAATGAGCCGCTGCTATGACAGGGGAAGTATACGTCCATGTCCAGTTATCCGTTATTTTCGTATATTTAAGTAAACCACTGGATGCATTATAAGTCCAACCTTCTTGATCAAAGTTTTCTTTTAGAACTGTGGTTAATATATTAACATTGTCTGCTGGATACTCATAAACTCCGTTTTCCAAAGCCTTATTAGTTGCATAAAGATCCAGCCCGGAATTTATTGCTCCAAGAGTACCTTTTACCGTCGCAACATGTGCCTTTCTGGTCATATTAGTAAACTGTGGTATTGCAATAGCCGCCAGGATACCAATAATTATAATGACAATGATCAGTTCTATCAGGGTGAAACCCTTCTTTGAACGATTTTTCTTATTTTTCCGCATAATTGCCCTCATGAGTTGATCTCTTTATTTTAATAAATCGGTAAAAGATAAGCAATAATTAGTATAAATGCAAATTATTTATAACGAACCGTAGATTTTAAAGATCGGGGCAAAAATACTGGCAACAAACAGGGCAACAAAGCCCCCTATTACAAGAGTCACGACGGGCTCAATCATGCTGGATAAATTCTCTAACTTTTCATCAAGTTCACCGGTGAAGTAATCACTAATGCATTCCAGCATTTCAGTAAGCGTGCCCGAGGATTCACCAATGGCAATCATATTCAATGCAATATCAGGCATATGCTTATTTGCCAGAGCCCCGTGTATCGTTTCTCCGGCTATGATTTTCTCTTTGCCTTCTGCGATAATTTTTGCGTATACCCTGTTATCTACAGTGTCTTTTGCCACTTCTAACGCATCAGTAATATGCACACCATTTCCCACCAGCGTTTTCATCAATAGGGAAAACCGCGCCATAACCGAAAGTTTCACAATAGTACCGATTCCAGGTAGAATAATCTTGGTCTGGTCCCACAAATAGGCACCAGCAGGGGTCCGCAGAAAATATGCAAGGATGCCCACCGTACAAACAATCACAATAAGGGTAATGAGCCCATAGTCAAGCAAAAGGCTGCTCATGCCAAGAATCAATTTAGTGGGAAGGGGCAGTTCCATATCCTGATTAGTGAGCACGCCTGCAAACTGTGGAACAATGGAAACGGAAGCATAGCTCATGGCTAAAATTAATATGGAAAAAACCATAATAGGATAGCGTATTGCTTTCTTCACATTTTTTTTGGTTTTAATATCCATTTCGTAAAAGCTTTCCATCTGATCAAGAATCTGGCCCAGGGCGCCGGCAGCTTCACCGGCCCGGATCATGCTAACAAACAGATTGCTGAAAACAGAAGGATGGTGGGCCATAGCTCCAGAGAGGGTTTCGCCTTGATTGATACTTGTCTTAATTCCACCGATGACGCTTCTCATCTTTTCCGATCCAGCCTGTTTTTTAAGAGCATCCATACATTCCAAAATAGGAATACCGGTTGTAAGCATGACCTTCAGCTGACGGATAAATAATTTTAATTCTTTTGGGCTCACCTTGGAAAACTTGCTGAAAAGCATTCCTAGATCAAGGTTCATCCCCTGTTTTTTTGCTGAGATCAGTTGCTCTTTTTGATTTTTTAACCTAGATCTGATTTCATCAACAGATGCCGCCTCCAGGGTTCGATCCAGGGTGACACCATTCTCAGTCATGATCTTACATTTATACGCAGCCATAGTTAGAGTACCCTAATTATTTCTTCAATGGAAGTTATGCCTTTCATAACAAAATTGCACCCCTCATCCTTGAGTTGTTTCATGTTTTGAGAAGTAGCAACTTTCTGGATCTCTATATCCGTAGCTCCATTCGTAACCAGGGCATTAATCTCATTTGATGGTATCAAGAGCTCATACAGGCCCGCTCTCCCGCGATAGCCTGTACCCCGGCAATTTTTACAAGGCTTTTTGTGCACTTTATAAAGGGGTGAATCTATAGAATTCAAGCCTATGGAGGCCGTTTCCTTTTTTGATGGCTCGTATTCTACTTTACATTTTGGACACAACACCCGCACCAGCCTTTGGGCCAAAATAGCACGGATAGACGAACTTAACAGGAAGGAATCCGTTCCCATATCAACAAGCCGGGTATAAGATGAGGAAGCATTATTGGTGTGCAGGGTGCTAAACACCAGGTGTCCCGTTAGGGCGGCCCTAATAGCCAGTCCAATTGTCTCCCTGTCCCGCATTTCTCCCACCATGATAATATCTGGATCCTGCCGGAGCATTGCCCTCAGGGCTGCAGGAAAAGTCATGCCTGCCCGTTCATTCACCTGCGCCTGGACAATTCCATCCAGCTTATACTCAATGGGGTCTTCAATAGTGACAATATTTTTCTGAATGGAATTTACAATATTTAAGGTGGCATAAAGGGTGGTTGACTTTCCGCTTCCTGTGGGTCCTGTCACCAGCACAATCCCGTTTGGATTACTGCATGCTTTTTCCCATAATTCTAATATATCTGCACTGAAACCCAGTTTCTTCAGGGGAATATTCCCCTTGGACTGATCCAGGATACGCATAACCACTTTTTCGCCGTATGCGGATGGGTAGGTGGACACACGCAAATCAACAGATTTACTCTTACTTGCTTGAAACTTGAATCTTCCATCCTGGGGTTTACGGGATTCCGCAATATCAATCCCGGCCATAACCTTATAACGGGAAACAAGGGGTGCTGCATGAGATTTGGGCAGGGTACGATACTTCTGAAGCATACCATCGACCCTAATTCGAACCCGGATATTTTTTTCACTATGTTCAATGTGGATATCACTCGCTCCTGTTTCTACTGCCTCCTTCAGAATTCTATCTGCTACCATTATTACTTTCTCAGATGTTTCTTCGGTTATCTCTACAGTCTCTTCTTTTTCAGGTGCAATCTCTTCTTCGGACGGTTCACTGTAAATGGAGTAATAATCTTGAATAGATTGTCTTATGCCAGTCGTTGTAGCTATTGCCAGCTGGATTTTCATTCCAGTCATCCTGCTAATCGTATCAATGGTACTCACATTTAAAGGATCTGCAATGGCTAGCATCAATTCATTATCAATGGCATAGAGAGGGAGAACGTTATAATCATTTGCAGTATCTTTATCAAGGAGATCTATCATTTCACCATCAATCTCAAAATGATTCAAATCAACTTGGGGGATATACAATTGAACACTCAAAACATTTATGAGCTGGTTTTTGTCAATAAAACCAAGTTTTACACAGGCCTCACCAAACCTGGTTCGGTTATTTTCCTTGTAATCCAGCGCTTCATTAACCTGTTCATCTGTGATGAGGTTTTGGTTCACGAGAATTTGTCCAAGGCTCCGGTTCATATATTTATTCCATCAAAATAATTAATTTCCATCAATTACGATAGAATTTGTATGAGCTCCCGGACTAATTGATCATCCGTGATAGGTTTCCTGAGGAATGCATCACCTCCTACACGCTGGGTATTCAGCACAATGTCAGGATCATCCTTGGAAGATAAAAACACAATAGGTATGCTGTTGTAACGCTCATCATTTTTTAAGAGCTTGCATACATGAAGCCCGCTTAGATAGGGAAGGGCTACATCCATTAAAATTGAACCTGGTGCCTTCTCCCTTGCCTGGTTTAAGCCATCAATTCCATCCTGGGCAATCAGTACCTCAATTCCCATGTTTTGTAAAAGAGGGTTTGCCTGGGCTACAAAATTATTATCAGTATCAATGATTAATATTGAATTTTCCATAGGAAGACAATCTGATTCAGGAAATAATGGTGGGAGTTATAAATATCAATAATTCTCTTTGTTCAACGATATTTACCTTGGAACGAAAAAGTGCTTTAATTATTGGTATTCTGCTCAGAAAAGGAACCTTTCCGACAGCTCTACTCTCATTTTCAAAAATTAATCCTCCTATAAGGAGGGTTTCGCCGTCCCTTACCATTACGCTGGTTTTGGCTACCCTCTTCGATACAATAGGCCGATCTGCCTCGGGCCCCGCGTAGCCAATAATTGCTGCTACAGATGCATTGATTTCCATTGTAATTAATCCCCCCGTATTTATTCTGGGCAAAACATCAAGGCTAATATCAATTTTTTGCATCTCAAATGTGTATGGATTTGTACCAAAAACACTCCCCTCTCCTTGTGGAACCACCACTGGGATTTCCGTACCAACACTTATAGTTGCCTTTGAATTATTAAAAGTCGTTATTTGTGGTTCCTGTAAGAGTCTTGCATCATTATCATTGGCAAGCAATTCAATAATAGCTGCAAATGTTGGAATCGTTAGAGATGCGATTTTAAGATCGTTAAAATTTTCTGGAAATATCGTGTTTTGCGATTCTCCAGACTCATCTAGAAAGACAGGTGAATTTATCGCAGACCGCATAGACCAGTTTATGCCCATTCTTTCTTCAGCTCTTAGTGTGGCTTCAATAAATTTAACCGATATATTGACCTGTGCTTGTCTTTGGTCAATCTCGTTAATTATTCTATCGATGGCAGGAAAATTTGCTGTTTTCTCTGTGATAATAATACGATCTTGAAATGATTTTTCCACAGAATGACTTGATGAGAATGGAATCACAATAGCCCTGTTAGTTAGAACACCCTTAAGAGCATTGCTAATCACTCTGGCTCCTGTAAATCGAAGTTTGTATAATTTTGTCTTCAACTCCCCTTCTAGGTTCGTTTCCATGGGTTTAATAATGATAATGTTCTCCATTATAAACCAATCGTACCCGCTTACCTTTAAAATAGCATCAAGAGCTGTTTGTAATGTTACGCTTTCCAGAGAGAGGGTTACTACGCCCTCAATATCATCACCAAGCACAAGATTCAAATTATTTTGGGATGATAATAAACGAATTACATCAGTGAGGTTTGCCTCTTTAAAGTTTAAAGATACAAGCTGCGAAAATATTGTTGTGGGGGTTACGGGATGACCAGGATCAGGAAAATGATCTATTTTAGGCCAAGTAATCACGACCCTTTTTGAAGGACTACTTATCTTGTATTCGGGCATATGATAGAAATAAAGACGGACTACTGTGATTACTTTTTCAATATCTGTCGTGACTCTAAATTCATAAAGAGAACTGTTTTTTGTTTTCTGTGAGAAGGCATCTTTCCACCAGGAGACACCAACAAGCTGGATCTCAAGTGAGGGTGGCTTGTAAACTTCTGTTAAGATATAATTCGGGTCTTCACTGAGCCATAGAATGAGCTCATGGGAGTTCTTTTTCTCCTCCATGGTTATATCTAAGAGGGCTATTGTTTCTGCGTATGTTAAGCAGAAGAAAAGAACCACTATACATGAAAGTTTTTTACTCATTATTTTTCTCCTTAAGGATGATCTTCCTCACCAATTTTTAAGGTAATATTTTTTTTTTCTTTCTTTTTCAGAACTACCCTGGAATCAGAAATGGTATGAACTGTATAACCATTTATCTTCATGCCTTCAGTGAAGATGTCTCCATTGATGATAGCAGTATTACCCATTTCTGATGTTGATATACCAGTAAGGGAAAAAAATACTGCTGCTACTGTTTTTTGCTCCATGCTGGTTCCTTCGGTAAAAATATCCCTTCCCCAGGATACATAAGCGGGAATTTCCTTATTGCTTGATTTAGGAATCATTTTATTAATCAAGTTTATTTGTGTCAAGCTTTTGGCGTCTGCGTTGTCATTCAAATTATTCCGGATGCTTGTTTCAGGTATCCCAGCCTTTTTATTGAAAACTGTGTAATCGAGAATGAAGTATATGAGCACTATTCCCAGTAATATTAAAAGTATGCCTTGTCGGTTCAAATTTGTTTCACCCAATAGGCATAAAGTTCCAAGTTGGCAGATAAAATATTTCCCTGAGTGCCGGTTTTTTTGATGTCACAAGAATATACATGTACTCCCTGTCTGATTTTTTCTATAGCTTCAATAAATTTTCCTATATCCAGGGAACGGCCCTTGATCTGAATATTTATAACATATCTCTCCATTATATATTTATTAAATGTTCGAAAATCTTTTAGTGCGGGGAAAGTATCTGATAAATCGGGGACCAGTTTTCGGAGCTCAATATTATAATCTTGGGCTAGCTCATTAAGACCATTTACAAACTTAAGATATTCCCGCTCCGTTTTGAATATATTTGCCTGTTCTTTGAATGCTTTTGCTGCCTTTTCATGTCTACTTTTCATTTCCTTAAAGTCACTTGTGTTTGTTCTAATAGATGAAAACTGAGCGGTTATACTTTCCAGTTCATTTCGGATGTTATTTGTATTTTTATAGAGAGTTAGATTCAGCCACATGAACCCAGCAATAATTACAACTGACACAACCAGATGATTTTTGAAAAGCTTTTTGTAATCAGTTAATATCATAAAATAATTTTTATTTTAAAATTAAGTGATTTGTCATTTGCTCTCGATGTAACGGATAAAATATCCACTGCTGTAATAACGGTATTACTTTCCATCTGATATTTTAAATCTTTCAGCATAAGGGTGCTGGCTGATCCCGGTGCATTAATAAAACCATTAAGGGTGATGGAGATTTCATCTCCTTTATTTTTTTGAAGTGACAATGCTGTCATTACTATTCTATCTGGAATTGTATTGCTTAAATATTTCAAAAGATAAAGAAATTTTTTCGATTGAGCCTGATCAAAATCCTTAGCACGGTTATATCCATTTATGACAGTTAAATCTTGTAAATACTTATAATACAAAGCCTGGTTATTTTTGGCTAGTTGCAGTTCACTCACTTTCGTTGGCAATTCAGTTTCTATATTCTTCAAGTTAAAATACCGCGAAGCTGCAAAGAATGTGGAAAAAGAAAGAAAAATGACTAATATTCCCTGGATGAGTCTGGTTGGAATTAAAAACCGCATATTTTTTTGAATATCTTCAGGCATGAGGTTTACCTTATTAAGAGGATCCAAAAAGAGCCCTATATTTTCAGTATAGTCTTCATTTATTAAGGCGCCCATCTCATTTTTTCCGTCTCCAAGATGTTCAAAACCCACATCAATTTTTAGATGCTGTACACTCATTTCCAAATGATCTGATGCCAGACCAAGACAGTCAGGTATTTTTGCACCTGGACCACCCATAAAAATTGAATCAAAATCCTTCTTCCCTTTACTTTTAAAGTAGCGGATTGTCTTTTTGATTTCCGAAATAAATTTCTGGAAAACAGAGCTCAACACAATATTAAGTTGTGAAGATCCGTCTTCTTCATCATGAATCATGGTCATCCCATTTTGGAGAAACCATTCCTCTGTTTCTTCTTTTGACACCATCATCCTACCTTGAATATTTATTCCATCCAGGGCATCCACGAAGTCCTTAATCCCAACCCAGGATTGCCGACAAGAAACAATTTCCCAATTATTTAACAGAGTCAACCAGGTTTTTGAGTGGTCAAAATAAAGTAACAGCGCATTACCAGAAGAACTATTCCCATATTGGTAGCGATATATATCGTATTGAAGTTTTGGTATTGATGTGGTAAATCGCGGCTGGATACCACTATCGATTAATGATTGGTATTCTTTTAGTATATTGCCTCTATCTGCAAAGTTACAGAAAGCGATCCGTTCACTATCTTCTTTTTTCCCACCATGCATCATCCAATCTGCGTACATAGAATCAATATTGAGTGAAAACCGGCTGGAAATATTATTTTTGATGAATTCATCTGTCTCTGATTTTTTCATATCCGGCACAGGGAAAAAATCTATTTCAATTGGATAGTCAGAAGAAAAATATCCAAGATAGTATTTTTTCCACCTTTTCCGTGGTATCAAGGTGTGAAATATGTGTACAATAAGTGAGGGGAGATCATCCAGGTGTGTGTACCCGGTGCGAACCGGTAATGAAAAGCTTTCGGTTTTTATTACTTTAAAACCATGCCTTTTTACAGAAGCCTGCAGAAAGGTAATGTTATTGCCTGTTTTTACGAATGTTATAACCTCTGTATAATTATTAAGAAGCCTGTAAAAATATTTTAATATTTCTTTAATGGAATTTTTCCACGTTTTTTTCCTTACATCTTCTTCTACG
>CAJXJG010000073.1 GCA_913054425.1 uncultured Fidelibacterota bacterium | reverse complement strand
AACCTTCAACCAATGGCTTAAGAGGCCACTGCTCTACCAATTGAGCTACGGGCGCAATTTAGGTGGTCAGGCAGGAAAGAAATTAGTTTTCCAATAAAAGAACCCCAAACAAATTTCACAGTTAATTTATTTAAAAAACAATCAAAGGTAAAAAAAAAAATAATTTCTGCGTTTTAAATATTGCACCACAAAATATACGGAACGTATCTTTACCCCACTTCTAAAACAAGAATTTTATTAATAGAAGAATTCAATGCTAGAAGATTGGCAAGTGAAAAAAACAGCATTTAGTTGCTATGGAAGATATAAAGGCTCCGGGTTGGCGTTCGGAGCCTTTCTATCGTTAGAGACACTATCTTTTTAGTTCGTTTTTTGACAATGGGGGCGACCGGTTTCGACGGGATAAAAACGCTGTTAAACTGCATGTCGAGGCCCAGGCATCTCGTAAATCACCTGGACACTTAATAAGTGCCAATTATGGCAATGTAGCTTACGCTTAATTGACGTAAGTCGTCCTGAATAGAATACGCCTATGGTTTTATTCAAGGACGTCATTTACATGGGCTGGTTCTGGCAGGTGTCCAATCTGTCCGAATGAGATTCAACTGGACTGGTTCTCATAGCCTGAGGTTACTGACAGCTATGGGAATGAGATTAATTCAGCATACTAAACATGTAGATGTTTTTCAGGGTTTTATTTCGGACGGGAGTTCGACTCTCCCCGCCTCCACTATAAATTCTAAAAAATTATCCGGAATCGCTACCTTTCACTCTATTCCTGTTCCCCCTCTACAATATTTTTCTTATATTGAATTAACTCCAACTGCCTGCTATATTTTTCTTCATTCTCAAAATCAATGGTCATGGCATCCTTAATTTTTCTTCCTGCCTTTCGGTACCATCTTGCTGCTTCGGTCAAATCTTCTTCAAACCCGTCTGTTCCATCTTTATATTTATCTCCAAGGCCTTCATATGCGCGCGCCATGCCCAGCACTGCTTCAAAATCCTGATCATTTAAATAATAGGCTTCATCAAAAGCCATTTCTGCGGCATCAAAATCACTCATCTGATTATAAATCACACCTAAATTAAAATACAAATCTGCTTTTACCTTTTTATCCTCTTCTTCATTGATTGCAATTTTGTACGTTTCAATAGCCTCCCGCTGTTTCCCAAGATCATAGTACACCTGCGCAAGGAGCTGTATTGCGGCGCTGTTGTGAGGTTCAAGTTCAACCGCATGTTTCAAAAAAGGAAGGGCGCCCTGTTTATTATTCATATTATTTATGATTTGACCTGCAGTCAGATTAATATCGAAATTATCCGGGCTTATTTCCACTCCTTTTTTTACGGTGGTAATAGATTTTAATGAATCTTCCATTTCAAAATAGCACCTTGATAAAATGGGATAATTTTTGATTTCGCTTGGATATATTTGTACAGCAGTTTCAAAAAGATTAATAGATTCCTTCAAGGTTATCTCTCCATCCTTTTGATCTTGTTCATAATATTTTTTAACACTGGAGACCCCCTTGTTAAAAATTTTACTCCAGTGTTCGTACCGGGTCTGTTCAACATATTCCCGCACAGTTCCGCCCAGCAAGATGACCCCCTCCGGATTAATGCTTAAAGCCTGGTCAAACATTTTATTCATATTTTCCCAATCTTCATTTTTAGCATAAATAAATTTACCTAACGAATACAGCACTTCCTGATTTTCTAGTTCCACTTCCAGTGCTTTAAGTAAAAATTCTTCTGCTTTCACCCAGTTTTTCTGCTGGATATACAATCTTGCTGATGTGAGTTCTTCACTGGCACATCCTGGAATTAAAAATGTTAAAAGGGCGATTGTAAGAAATGTCAATTTTCTCATTTGTACTTATTCCTTTTTTTTATCCTATGATAAAATGTATATAACTTAGTTCAAAAGTTAAATTTTCCACCCTGTCTTTATCAAGGATAAAGAACAGAACGAAGAAAATCTTCACGGTTTTTAATCTCTTCTAAGTTTACATCCAGCAAGGATTCTACACCAAAACCTTCTACACAAATGGATGCCAAAGCCGAACCTTTGATGAGAGCATCGCGAAAGGTGCCTCCTGATGCCAGCGCAGAAACAAATCCACCTCCGAATGTATCTCCTGCCCCGGTTGTGTCAATAACTTCTTTCACTGGATATGCATCGATTGAAACTCTTTCCTCACCATGAAAAAGAACAGCGCCCGAACTTCCCCTTTTGATCACAACAGTGCTGGGACCTAAACTCTGCAATTGTACAGCAGAACGGTCAATATCTTTAGTTCCGGATATTAATTCTGCTTCACTTTCATTTATGAGAAGAATATCTGTCTTTTTCAACACCTCAAGAAGTTCGTTTTTGGATGTTTCAATCCATAAATTCATTGTATCAGTAACAATGAGAGGATTACCCCGCATTTGGTCAATTACAGATAATTGGAGAGCAGAATGAATGTTGGCAAGAAACACGGTCGAAACATTTTTATTCACCGTGGATAACCTGGGTGAGAAATCTGAAAATACTCCCAAATCGGTAAAAAGCGTCTCCCGGCTATCCATGTTTTCCCCATAGCGAGCTCCCCATCGAAATGTATTACCCTCTTTACATTGTAAATCTACAAGACTATTGGCATAGCGTTGATATATCTCCAATCCTTCAGCAGGGAAATCATTCCCAATCACACCCACAACATTTACGGGAACCAACCGACCGGCAGCAACCATTCCATAAGTAGCAGATCCTCCTATGAGGTCTTCCTTTTTCCCTTTTTGGTTTTCAATTGTGTCAAGAGCAATTGATCCAACAATTAATACAGTTTTCGACATGATGATTATTGAATTTTAAACGTGTTTCATTATATCCATCAAGGAAAGTATTATCATTTGTATCTTGCTATCTGGAGAATATTTACATTATATTTTAATCCCATGACGAGAATGACATTTGCTATCATCACGGATATTCATTCAAACATTGTCTCATTACAAAAAGCTTTGTCAATTATCCATGAACGAAAAAATATAGATCAGGTAATTTGTCTCGGGGATTGTTTTCCTTTAGGTCCCGCTCCTAAAGAAACTTTGAAAGCGCTGCAGTCTATTAAAAACTGTGTTTTTATCCGGGGCAATCATGACCGGTATATTGTTGAACAGCTTTGGAACGTAACCCATCCTTCTCTTGAGGGAATGGATCCAGATGATCCAATTTGCCAAAATATTGTTGCAAATATCGAGTGGACAGCAAAACAAATTGGAGCAGCAGGTAATTCCTTTTTAAAAAAAATGCTTATTGCACACCGAGTTCAGGTTAAAAACACCATCATTGAATTTACCCACGCTTGGTATCAAAGAGACGACATTCCACCCACTCTCAAGGAGGCTTTAACCTGGAGAATGCATGTAAAGGCTGTTATGCCCAATATCAACAGTTTTATTTTTGTTCATGGACACATCCATACACCACGACTTGAGAAACAAGATGATTTGACGATTCTCTGTCAAGGCGCCACAGGGCTCTCATTCGATGGAGATACCCGCGGAGCAGTTGCTTTTCTTACCGTTGGTGGAGATACTTTTGAATGGGACGTTGTCAGATATACATATGATCATACTGCCACAATTAAGGAGCTCGAAAAACGAAAACCTCCATTTTATGAGAATTTGATGAATACTGTCCGTTACGCTGCAATTCGTAACGACATTTAGGTTTTTCAATACCTGCCTCCATAATTTCAGAAGCGAAAAAAAGAACATATGTTGTATTTCGACCATAGTGCTTCTACACCAATCCATCCTGCTGTCCTGAACTTAATGCAGGAGCTAGAGTTAAACCACTTTGGCAATCCTTCCAGTGTACATCGATTCGGGCAAAAATCACGCCTGGATATTGAAATTGCCCGAAAACAAATGGCTGACGCAATCGGATGCCTCCCCTACGAAATAATCTTTACCGGGGGGGGGACAGAAGCAAATAATCTTGTCCTTTGGAATCTTATCCACCAACAAAAAAGACATGTCATTACTTCAGCAATTGAACATCCTTCCGTTCTGAGCGTGTTAAAACGGCTGAAAGAATTTGGCGTAACATCTACAATAATCCCTGTCGATCGTACTTGCAGGGTAAATCCTGAAGACATTCAAAATGCAATTACTGAAAATACAGGATTGATCTCAATCATGTTTGCCAATAATGAAGTTGGCACAGTTCAGCCTGTTAAACACATTGGTGAGATCGCTGAGAAAAACGGGATTCCATTTCACTCCGATGCAGTTCAGATCCTTGGAAAATTCCCAATCAATATTTTAGATCAGAATATAAATATGATGTCATTTTCGGCTCATAAGTTTTACGGACCAAAGGGTACTGGCGTTCTTTATTTAAAAAAGGGAACAGAATTGAAATCTCTAGTAATTGGAGGAGGACAGGAAAGAAATCTCCGTGCCGGAACTGAAAATCCTTCTTGTATAGCCGGTTTAGGTTTTGCCTCTGAACTGGCGAATAAAAACATAGAAAAAAGAAAAACACATTTAGAAAAACTTGCTGAGCAATTCAAACAGGAAATGGCGGATGTTTACCCAGAAATAATTTATAACGGTCATCCTGAATACTCTCTTCCGGGAGTTATTTGCGCAACGTTTCCTGCTGTAACCAGCAATATTTTAGTTATCAAGCTGGATCTCCACGGGATTGCTGTTTCCAGTGGGTCAGCCTGTTCTTCCGGGACAGTGAATCCATCTCATGTATTGCGCGCGATGAATATAAGCAATGATAACAATATCCGAACGTTAAGAATCAGTTTTGGAAGGGACAACACCGAAGAAGACGTTCATTTACTTACTGAGAAAATCAGCGAAATTCTGAAACAAAATCGTAACAAACGCTGATGGCAGAGAAAGTAATCGTAGGAATGAGCGGAGGCGTTGACAGTTCTGTTGCAGCTCTGCTATTAAAAGAAAATGGATATGAAATAGAATGCCTATTTATGAAAAACTGGGATGATGATGAAACCTGCCCCGCAGCTGCAGATTATAAAGATGCCCTGCAGGTTTGTAATACTTTGAATCTTCCTTTGCACAGTGTAAATTTTTCGGCACAGTACCAAAAACTGGTGTTTGCTGATTTTCTGAAAAGTTACCGTTCAGGAAAAACACCAAACCCCGATGTGCTCTGTAATAAAGAAATTAAATTCAAAGTATTTCTAGAGTACGCATTAGAACTTGGAGCAAACCATATCGTGACTGGGCATTATGCCAGAATCGAAGAAAGAGAAAGTGTTTTTCGTCTCCTGAAAGGAAAAGATATTACTAAAGACCAAAGTTACTTTCTTTATCTTTTGGGTCAAAAGGAACTTGCAAGGAGCCTTTTCCCACTTGGAAACATGAAAAAAAAAGAAGTCCGGCATTTAGCTCGAAAAGCCAAATTAATAACCCATAAAAAAAAAGATAGCACGGGTATCTGTTTCATCGGAGAGCGGAATTTTACGCAGTTTTTGAAAAAATACCTTCCTCCGAAACCAGGTGATATATTAACCATTGAGGGCAACAATGTTGGAACTCACGAAGGATTGATGTATTATACAATCGGACAGCGAAAAGGAATTGGGATTGGGGGCGGATTTGGTGATAAGGAAGCTCCTTGGTATGTGGTTAAAAAAAATCATAAAAAGAACCATTTGATCATTGCTCAAGGCCATGATCACCCATCACTTTACAGCACTACTTTGAAAGCTGTAAACTTGCATTGGATTCATTCCGATTCATCAAATCTACCGAAAACTGTTACAGCAAAAATCCGATATAGGCAGGATGATCAAATCTGTAAACTGAATACCGAAAAACAAAATTCTGTTATTGTACATTTTGAAAAACCACAGTTTGCTGTTACACCGGGACAATCAATTGTATTTTATGATGGAGAAGAATGCCTGGGTGGCGGGGTTATTGATGGGAAAATTACGTGAAGGAAAATCTAATTTATTATCGAAAAAGAGTTGACAGTTATAATGATCAGAGTGAAAATTTCGTGTTGGATACACCCAAAAATTCAAATAATAGAAATCAACAGCATTCATAACTATTAAAGACTCAATCAAAAGTTTAGAAGTAAATACACAGAAGTAAAATTCAAAAATTAATTGTAATTTCAAAATATACCATGCAGGCGAAATCGAATAAAACCCTTATTCTTACCTTCCTCATCTCAATTGCAGCGGGTCAATTCAAAAAGGAAATTCCTGAACTTAACCTTCCTGATGCCATACCTTCCTCGCAAGAAAACTACCATTCATTCCTTTCTCCAGACCGCTTCAACATCAGGCATGGATTCTCCATGAGCATGGTCAGTTTTGGAAAACAGTCATTTAGCGTCGGTAGTTATTCCAACCAAATGAATTATCTATTAACAGACAATCTGCGCTTACGACTGAATTTCACCCTTTTGCAATCCGGAATGGCTAAGCAACAACCCGGATTGAACAATAGCCTCTATTACGGCGGAAGTATTGATTATAAATTTACCGAAAATTCTTTCCTCCAAATTAGTTTTCAAACAATTCCCACATACCGAAGATACCAACCACTAACCCTCAGTCCGTTATACAACAGGTAGAACCATGGCAAAAAAATCGCGGTGGAGATCCTCCCATTTCACCACATCTAAAACTCGAAAGCACTCAACAGGAAAACACACAATCAAAAATACACTGATGAATTCCTTTATTGGAATTCTATCCCTGTTGTTGATTGCGTTCATCTATTCATTTTCAAAGAAATATACCCAAACTGGCGTATCTATGAACTCCATCCAGGTAACGTTTCCTTCCTTTCCTGATCAACCAAAACTGGCTGCGGAGATTTATGAACAAAATCCTATTCTGGACATTGAGATAGAAGTCCTCAATGGATGCGGAAAGAACGGGTTAGCTGGAGAAATTTCTGAATTTCTTCGATCCAACCAATTTGATGTTGTACGATCAGAAGACGCCGATCATTTTGGCTACATCCGAACCCTGCTTATCTCACGAAATGGAAATTACGAAGCGCTAAAATTAGTCACCTCTTCCCTTGGCTTTGATATTGAAGATAAATCCCGGGTTTTGATCCAGCCTGACGAAACAATTGACGTGGATATCACCTTAATCGTAGGAAAAGACTATGTTTCAATTGAACCTATTTCTGACTTTTTAAGTACCCAGTTTTAATATTGCCGCAACAGCAATCCGATCAACTCACCAACCTTATCGGAAAACTGGCATTATCCAAAAAAGCCGAAAAAGTAATTTCCATTGACGTAAGGAAACTAACCAGTATAACAGACTTTTTTTTGATTTGTTCAGCGAACACAGAAATCCAGGTAAAATCCATTGCAGATGCTATCAGGAAAGGAACACCTCATAAACCCTGTCGTCTGGAAGGATATGAAAACCAGCGGTGGATTCTTCTGGATTATGTAGATGTAATAGCCCATATTTTCAAAACAAACGAAAGAAACTATTACAAACTGGATAAATTATGGGCAGATGCACCTTCCTATGAGATTGTTGATGATGATAAAAAAACATCTGATACAATCCTTACGTGACGTCCTCCACCTCCTGAACATTCAGGCGGAACCTATCCAGATTACACCAACAAAGAACCCGCGTTTTGGTGACCTCTCAACAAACCTGGCTTTCAACCTGGCAAAAAAAATCGGAGGGAAACCTATTGATATCGCTTATAGGTTAAAGACACATCTAAAACTTGACTCTGATCTTATTCAAGAAACTTCTGTATCAGAACCAGGTTTTATCAACTTCCAAATCAGCAAGAGTTATTACCAACGCCTGCCGGAACTAATCCTAAAGGAGGGAAAACATTATGGAAAAGGAACAGCGGGAAAGGGGAAAACAGCAAATGTCGAGTTTGTGAGCGCAAATCCAACCGGACCCCTCACCGTGGGACATGGACGCCAGGCGGTTTTAGGTGATACAGTGGCAAGCATCCTTGAATGGCACGGATATGATGTAACCCGGGAATATTATTATAATAATGCCGGGAGGCAAATGAGGCTCTTGAGACAATCAGTGGAAGCTCGATATTTTCAGGAACTGGGGAAGGATATCCCTTTGCCTGAAGGCGGATACAAAGGAGAATACATTAGAGACATCGTGCAGATAATTAGACAAAAACACGGAGATAAACTTCTTGCC
>CAJXJG010000072.1 GCA_913054425.1 uncultured Fidelibacterota bacterium | reverse complement strand
AAGGATTTCTTTTCCCCAGCAGAAAAACGTTTGTAATTGACAAAAACGGGAAATTAATGAATATATTCAATAACGTAGATGTTCATACTCACGCTCTAGAAATTCTGAAACTGTTTTCAAAGAAAAATTAAAAAACTCAGACCACAGAGTAAATTCCCATGGGAAAGTCAATTTTCATCAGGGAGTTCAATCCATGAATTCAATTATGTATTAGTATCGGAATGCAGTCAATAACAGTATTTGTAATATTTCTTTCGCTTTCCCTGCTAAATGGGGCGAGTATTTCTGGATTTGTTCGTGACAAGCATAATGGAGAACCACTCCCCTATACAAACGTTCTCCTTTCAGAAACAACTATTGGTACAGCTTCAGATGTGAACGGTTATTTTATTTTACCGAATGTTCCAGAAGGAACGTTTACGATGAAGGTGATGATGATCGGTTATAAAACTCTGGAAGAAACTGTTACTGTCATGGATTTTAATTTACGGCTTGACTTTGATCTCGAAAAAACTGCTTTGGAATTGGGGCAGATCACTGTTTCAGCGGAAAGAATGCGGTTTGAAAAACGGGTAGAGATCAGCAGGATAAATCTCACAAATCAGGATATACGAAGAGTCCCTGCCTTTATTGAAGCTGATATCTTCAGAACCCTGCAATTATTGCCAAGTGTAAGTGCAAGCAATGATTTCAACGCAGCATTGATTGTACGTGGCGGCAGTCCAGATGAAAACCTAATTCTCCTTGATGGTGCAGAAGTGTATAACCCTTATCACATTGGTGGTGTATTCTCTACTTTTAATGCAGATATGATTTCGGATACTGAATTTTTAGCTGGTGGATTTCCTGCTGATTATGGAGGTAGATTATCCTCCATATTGAAAATTACTGCACGGGAAGGAGATTCAAGAAATGGAAGATTGTCACAAAATAATCCTATTAAAAAATATTGGGATTTCAGTAAGGCAAATGGAGACATTAGTTTGCTTTCTTCAAAATTTCTGGCTGAAGGACCACTGTATAAAGGTTCCTGGATGATTTCAGGAAGACGTACATATTTTGATCAATTTATATCATTATATTATTGGTTTAAGGATGACACTCCTCCGTTCAATTATTATTTTTGGGATACGCACATAAAACTAAAAACATCACCGAACAAATATAATCAATTTCAATACAGCCAGTTTTCTGGAAAGGACGATTTTTATATGTCTATTGGAGGGAGTGATTTTCCCGGGATTGATTTTTCATGGGATTGGGGGAATTCAACAAAAAGTCTTCTTTGGAAATACTTACCAAACAGCAGCTATTATATAAATACAAATATATCCAGAACAAAGTACGAATTTGATGTTGATTTTTCAATAGTATTTGTACCAGACTCAACCGATTCTGAATCTGAAAATACTGATGCAGATCTTACTCTGAATGTGGACAATCTTGTTGAGGATATTACTCTTAAACAAGATATTAAGTATGTTTACTCTGATAAATTAAAGTTGGATATCGGCTGGGAGTATAAAACGCTTCATATGGACTACAGTGAATTTTTTGCTGGCAGAGAGACGGCTCACTTAGCATCGAAACCATCTATTGCAAGCGGTTATTTCAATACTACCTGGCATCCATTTCCGCGCTTATATATAAACTCAGGAGCCAGGGTCTCAAAATATGGTAACTATGCTGATTGGATAATAAATCCTCGTTTTGGAATAAAATTTAATCCTCATTCTGACTTGGCGTTAAAAGTAAGCTGGGGTCGTTATTCACAATTTCTTTATACTATCAATCAAGAAGAAGAACTTCTTCGTGTTGTTGACTTTTGGCAACCTATCCCTGATGGAAAGAAGCCTCAGGAAGCAGAGCACTTCATCATCGGAAGTGAATATTGGTTTTCTGAAGGGAATACCGTTTCATTAGAAGCATATTATAAATCATATACAAATATATACGATCTAAACCCCTTGACAGAGGGAACTGATATTGAAGGTACATTGGCAATAGCGGGAATTGGGGAAGCCTATGGAATTGAATTCCTTTATCGCTTACGAAAAGAAAAACTATCAGGTTGGATTAGCTATGCTTTTGCCAAAATTCAGCGAGAAATAGATCTGAACTCTGATGGAATACTTTGGGAAGAAAGAGAAATTTATCCAGCCAAATATGATAAGCCGCACACCTTTAATTCTATACTAAGTTATGAATTGAATAAAAAGTATAACATGGCATTAACGTGTATTTATAGTAGCGGGCAAACGTATACTCCCGTCATAGGGAAGGTGCATCAGTTTGGCATACAGGGGTTTACAGGTCTTGATAATCCTTATGCTAATTTTGGGAATATTTATGGGCCTAAAAATAGTGGTCGCTATCCAAATTATTTTAGAATTGATCTAAGTCTCACTAGAGATTCAAAAACTTTTGGTCTTGAAAGTAAATGGAAATTTCAGATTATAAATTTGACAAATCATTTTAATGTTTTATTGTATAACTGGAACCATAAGGCATCTCCTTCTCAGGTGCAGGCATACAGTATGTTCCCCACAATCTTCACATTTGGATGGGAGTTTAAAATTTAATGAAATTCAAATTTATTCTATTATCGATTGCAGTATTACTGCTTCTTTCATGTTCTGAAGAGCTTGATATTAGGGAGTTTTCGGGTGATTTTGCAGGATATGAACCTGAACTCAGAATTGAAGCCATAATTTTACCTACTGAAAATACTGCTATTGTGAGGATTGACAGATCAATCCTTATCGATGAAGCAGAATTATACAATTGTATAGATGATGATGGCGATTGGGAAAGTAGTTATTTTTACTGTGCAGATGATACTTCTTCATTTGAAAGCAAAATTGAATGTGATTCTGGCTGTGTTGAGGAATGTGTGTTTCATCTAAATGATGATCTTGGTACTGATGGTGTTGATAGTAATGAATCAGGTTTTGTAAAACCAGATAAAGATGGGTCTGAAGGTAATGGACAACCGGATTGCGGTGAACCTCATGTGGATGAATATGATGAAATTCTCCCGCAAATTCACGTACAAGGATGTGATGTCCAAATCGTCCGAAATGAAGATATTTGTAATTTTATATATGATTCACTTGCTGCAGACTTCTTTTATAGAGAAGGCGGGCACACCCATGCTGCAACCATGGCTGACATAGAAATTACATCCTATGGAGCATATGTTCCGGGAGATGATTGTGATACATTTGACTGGAGAGACTTTGAGGGAGAATACACATTTTCCGCTTCATGTTCTACTTTTTCAGAAAATGATACAATCCGTTCAAAAGAGCCAATGCGACTCTCAAAACCAGTTGTTTTCTACATGGAGAGTGATCATGAAACTATGAAAAGCTGTGTTTCTCATGATTGCTTAATTCAAAATTCCACAATTTCAGACACTGTTTATTTTGCAGAGAAAGCACCTGAACAATACCTTTATTACGCATCCCTTTTTGAATCATCATATTATCAAGCGGTTCAGTATCACTTAGATAAAACTTCGGGGGAATACAAGATAACTCATGAGCATCCAGATCAAGCTACTGACATCGAAAATATCTGGGGGAATATCTGTCTCATGAAAGAAAAAATAATTACTCAAATATTTGATGGAAATGATGACGGCATCGATGAAGCTGATATCTCTAAATATGAGATATTCACTTTTTCACAAAGTTTCACAAATTATTATTTCTTTGATATGTTGGATCTAAGTGACCCTGTTCGGACAAATTTAAGAGATCAAAATGGAGAAGGCGTAATGGGAACCTTTGGATCCATGACATCAAATGAGATTATCTTACGTATTATTGATTGTGAGCAATTTGAAGATGAAATGGCCTGTATTGAGGACTCAAATGGTGTTTGCCAATGGTTTCCTGATCGGGATGCCTGTGATATGAGAATACCAGAATGACCTTAACAGTTCAGGGGAATGAAAGTAAGTCTGAAATTCTTTATTCCTGATTATTTAATCTCAACAAAAAGTTTTTAACCAGTAACCACATCAACCGCTTTCCTGGAAAGTGAAAGAAACGTAGTTAATTTTCCTCCAAAAACGTGTAAAAGTTTTGAATTTCCCGATGTATGCAGATCAAGACAATATTCCCGGGATAAGCTTGTGGGATTTTTATTAGCTGCAACTAAAGGCCGAATACCGATAGATGTTGATTAGACATCAGATTCTGAAATCCGGTAATCAGGTTTTAAATAATAGTTGATGTTGTTGATCATATAGTTGATGTCTTTTGAATTGATAATAACATCATCTGTGGGACAATTCTCTTCCCGTTCTGTGGTTCCAATCATTGTCCGGTTTTCTTCCGGTTCGGGAATGATGAAAAAAATCCTTTTCCCATGAGTCTGCATAAACATGATGTAATTTGTCAAAAGCCTCTTAATCATCAAATGAATCCCACTTATTTTCCGGATATGATATTGTGCAGGAAAGGAGTATTTTTTATTTACCTCATCTATCCATGGTCCGGTTGCATTTATTAAAATTTGTGAGGAAAAAGTTTCATGGTCTGTTTCCAGAGTGAATTGATTGTTAACCCAGTAAATATTTTTGGTTTGTGTATTTTTGTGAATTGTTGCTCCGAACAACTGTGCATCTTTAGCAACTTGTTTTGTGAGTTTCAAATCATTTGTTTTTGCATCATAATATTGAAAGACTTTCCTTAATCCATCCTGTTTTAAACTTGGGATCAACTGTCCAAAATCTTCAAGAGAGATAGTTTTGGAAGGGTACTCAGAACTCCTGCCGGAAAACATATCATATAATTTTAATCCCATCCAAATAAGAAAAGGAGTTCTGGAGTTCTGTTTATAACATGGGAAATAAAATAGTTTCATTTGTACTAAATGTGGATAGAGTTTTAACAGTTCTTCACGATCTTTTAAGGATTCCCGCACAAGCTGAAACTGAAAGGTTTTCAGATACCGTAAACCACCATGTATCAATCGGGGGGATTTTGATGATGTTCCGCTTCCGATGGTTGCTTTTTCCACAATTAAAGCACGTTTGCCGCGGAAACCCAACTCACGAGCGATACCGCACCCGTTGATTCCTCCTCCAAGAATAATGGCATTAAACGAGGATTGAAGAGGGGTATCGCTTTCAATCATTTATCCAAAGGGAAAGGATCGGAGAGATTATGGTGTTCCTACATCATGGGTGTACAAGAGTTGGATACCAAGGTATCCTGTTGCCAGTGCTATAGTAGAAAGTAAACCCAGGAAAGCAAGTGCAAGATGATCAATTCGTTTATTTTCCATATTGCGAAAAAAGAAAAAAATCCACAGAACGAAAAAGATTGGACTACCCCAGGTAAGAACATCAGCAAGACTTTCATGGAGTCTTAATAATTCTAATGTATTGGTAGGAAAACCTTTTCTTCCTGCTATGAGGGCTGCTTTTTCCCCTGTTAAGTTCGATAGAAAAGTAAATGGAATACTTAACCCCAAAAGCCAAAACCCGATCACTCTGCACATCCAGTAGGGTCGCCATACCTGCACGGCATGAAGAAAGAATGCAGCAAAAATCAGGGCGGTTGGGAAGTGGACAAAATAAGGATGCAGGCTGTTCAAAAAGGTATCTCCAAAGTTTGAATTTGAATAAGTTTACGACCCTTCCCGCTGGTAGATCGTAGCCCGTAGGGGAATCGAACCCCTGTTGCAGGAATGAAAATCCTGAGTCCTAACCACTAGACGAACGGGCCAATGTTTATTTTTTTTCCGAAAGGTAAGCTATGTTTTCAAACCTGATTCAGTCAAATTTATAATCAAATGGATTAAAAAACGGGGTGAATCTAGAATTCACTCAGGAATGATTCAAATGGTTTCAGTTAATTTTTCAGGAATGTCTATTTACCCCCCCCCTTATCATCGCAATACCTTCAAATGAACATTTTCTGCATGCATACCGTTTGACTTTACAGAATAGTAAGAGTTCCAAATACTTATGTTTTGTTTTCCCATGAGTGCGGCGCAAAGCTCCTTCACATTGAGGACAGGATGCTAAGTTTGGATGACTACCAATAACCCTGTGACGGGTACGGTTCAAAACCAGGATCAATGCTGTCAGGATTAATGCAATTCCAACCAGGTCAGATGTTTCCACTCTTGAAATAATATTACCTAAACGAACAGAAACATCCCTTATAAGGTTAACAATAGTGCGGGTAGTCGTGGTGATAATTCCCCAGGCAATAGTTTTTATATTCAATTTTTCCCACAACAGGAAAAACCCCAATATGAACAACCCTAAAACAAGTATTTCAAAATTATACCTCTTGTAAAAGGATTCTGTTTTTTTATTTTTTTTAATTCGTTTTCTGATTCTTTCAGCCAAAATATTTTCCTTTACAGATTCTTGTATGTCAAAAGTTAATTATATTTCACTAATCAACAGTATATTTTATGCCCGTCTTTATATGGGGAATAAAAAACTTGGAAACTGATCAATTGTGTTTAATTTAATTAGAGGAGAGTAAATGAAACTATATTCATGGAATGTGAATGGAATCAGGGCCGCAGAAAAAAAAGGGTTTCTGAATTGGCTGGAAAAAACAAGGGTTGATATCTTGTGTCTCCAGGAGACAAAAGCTGCTGTGGATCAATTATCTGAATCGGTTTTAAAAAATCATGGCTATTACGCATATTTTCATTCTGCTGAAAAAAGAGGATATAGCGGTGTTGCTACGTTCTGTAAATCCAAACCTCTTTATGTGCAGGAAGGATTGGGCCTGGAACGCTATGATAGAGAAGGTCGGGTTTTATTAACAGAACATAACAATTTTCTGTTGTACAATATTTATTTTCCTAATGGACAGAAAAATGATGAAAGGCTTCAATATAAACTGGATTTTTATGATGATTTGTTACTCATTATCAATGAACAGGTTGATTCAGGAATGAATGTGGTTGTAACAGGAGATTGGAATACAGCCCATCATCCTATTGATTTGGCCCGCCCTAAGGATAATATCAACAATTCCGGGTTTATGCCGGTTGAAAGAGAAAAATTGGATATCTATGTAGAAAACGGATGGGTGGACACTTTTCGGATATTTCACCCGGAACCGAACAGGTATTCGTGGTGGACGTATCGGTTTGGTGCCCGGGAACGGAATGTGGGCTGGCGCATAGATTATTTTTTTGTGAATGAAGGGTTTACCCAATATGTCATTGATGCGGATATTCACGATGATGTTTTGGGATCCGATCATTGTCCCGTTTCGCTGGCATTGGAATTATGATTGAAAAAGACAAAATTACACGAAACTGGCTCCGAAGATACACGGGAACGGATCCCGACTCTTTCGGACAATGGATCCTGTTGACGAATTTCCAAAATTATGTAGAAAAATTCGCCGGGAAATTTGATGTTTCAATTAATGGGGTAGGCGGTCCCATGACTTCAGCAACCAATGCGAAAGGGTTAAGTATTATTAATTTTGGAATTGGAAGTTCCAATGCAGCAACGATTATGGATTTGTTATCCTGCGTCAAACCTAGTGGTGTTCTTTTTCTGGGAAAATGCGGCGGATTGAAAAAAACGACTGAACTGGGGCATTTTATTTTGCCCATCGCCGCCATCCGGGGAGAGGGGACCAGTGATGATTATTTCCCCAAGGAAGTTCCTGCCATGCCTTCGTTTAAATTGCATAAATATATGTCTCAGATCCTGGTGGAACAAAAAATTGAATACCGAACCGGTGTTGTGTACACCACCAATCGAAGAGTATGGGAACACGACAATGAATTTAAAGACTATTTAAGAAAAATCAGAGTATTGGGGATTGACATGGAAACTGCGACACTTTTCATCACCGGATTTGCCAATGGGATCAACAGAGGAGCGCTATTGCTGGTTTCGGACACTCCCATGATTCCGGAAGGAGTGAAAACGGAAGAATCCGACAGAGAAGTGACCTTAAAATATGTTGACCTTCATATCAATTTGGGAATTGAAGCAATGACACGAATAGGGAGGGAAGGGGAAACGATTAAACACTTTACTTACTAAAGGAAAAGATCAACAGCAATCGAATCTGCAAAAGCAAATCCTTTTTCGTGTAACTTGATTTTATTACCAACTTCATTAATATATCCATCCCATTTATTTCGATATTGCTTCACATTTTGGTTGAATTGTTTTTTATGGATTTCCGAAAAATTGTTTATATCAATCCCTTCATTTAAACGTAAACCGAAACCGATCTTTTCATTTAATT
>CAJXJG010000071.1 GCA_913054425.1 uncultured Fidelibacterota bacterium | reverse complement strand
CACGGTAGGATTGGGTAATATCATCAGTGAGAAAATCCACACCTCCAACATCAAGTCCAATTGCTTTCACAGCGCGTTCTGCCATGGAACGATTATCAGGATGTACAACATCAGTCATGTCAACAGAAGTTCCCCCGGTGGACAAATTTGCAGTAGAGCGTAAATACAGTAATTCATTTTTATTCAGCACGGTTTCCAGGGTATATCCTTTAGCTTTCATAAGTCGTTTTGCCTGGTGGTCGACCTGGATTTTTGTAAGGACTTTTTCATGTCCGATACCACGGCGGGGATCAGAATTTACACTATCAATTAATTCCTGGATTTTATGTTTCCCATCGCCGGTTACATGTCCGGGAACACGTTTCGCAACAGCAATGAGCTTCCCGTTCACAACCAACATGCGATGATCAAGACCCGTTATGTAACTTTCCACCAGTACTCCCCGAGATGTTCCCCGTTCTCGTGCAAATCCAAATGATGAACGTACCTGGTCGTCATCTGTTAAGTTAATGGAGACTCCCCGTCCATGATTCGCGTTCAAGGGTTTTAATACCACAGGATAGCCAATTCGGTTTGCCGTGCGTACGGCTGCGTTCTCATTATAAACCAGTTTCTGAACAGGAACCGGTAATCCCAGGTCATTCAATAACGAATTTGTGTCATCTTTATCGCTTGCAATTTCAACAGCAATATGTTTTGTCTCGTTTGTGACTGTAGCTTGAATTCGTTTTTGATATTTTCCGTGACCGAATTGAACCAGACTGTACTGATTCAGCCGAATTGAGGGAATGTCTCTTTCCCTTGCTGCTTTGATCAGGGAAGCCGTACTTGGTCCGAATTCAAATTTTTGAGCCAACCTGATAAAATCATCACGTTCTTCTTCAAAATTGAAATCCGGATCAAAAGATTCTATTTGATTTTTTAAGTTTTCCGGGAGTAAATCAATAAGAACTTTTTGGGCTAACCTGCTGGCTGCTAAACCCACATCCCGCTGTAAATACTGGAAGACCATATTGTACTGGCCCTGGATGTCTGTTGACCGGGTTTTTCCAAATGTTACATTTGACCCGGTAATATTCTGCAATTCAAGAGCTACGTGTTCCATCACATGCCCCATCCAGGTTCCCTCATCTTCCGTCAACCGTCTTACCAAACCTCCTGTTGATTGATAAGAACATCCATGTTCTGCTAATCCCGGCAGGCGGTCAATCAGATTTTCAGTAAATATTTTCCCCAGTTTTGCAGTTGGCCAGTTCTCCAATATTCCTAAATCCAGGAGATGGCGTATGACCGGGAAATTGGCATATACATTTGGTCCGATAAAAATATTTGTTGAGATAATTTTCATTGATTACTTCAATTTAAAATTTCCTATAATTTATACAGGTGTATCCATACCAGAATCCATAACCATTGCAGTATGCGTATTGAGGTCATATTTTGAACCGGAAGCCAGAATGTGCAGCCTTATATCCGTAATATTGATGGCATCATTTCGGGCTGCGGTACTTACAGATGTTGCGTTCATTTTGCTTGGATCAACCACCGTAACTGCCCCGCTTCCTTTTACGGAAAACGTGTTGTCAGGTTCAATAAAAATAGCAGTATTCTCATCAATTCCCACACCGGTTAGAAAAGGGCTGTAGGCAATGGCTGCCAGGAGTCTTCCAAGCCGGTTACGCTGGCGGAAGTGCTGATCAATTACAATGCTGTTTGTCAGGCCAAGCCCGGGACTTAATGAAACACTTCTTGGTGTAGGTGTACTTCCGCTGTGGCCGCCAGAAATCATATGTTCCGGCATGATGGCAGCCCCGGCTGATGTACCGGCCACGTGAACTCCATCGGCATTCAGCCGGCGGATCAGTTTCGCTACCGGAGTTCCTCCTAAAATTGTAGACAATCGCAATTGATTCCCTCCTGAAATGAAAATTCCTGTTGATTCTCCTAATTTGGACAGGTAATCTCCCCTGCTGCAGTCACTTCTTTTTTTAATATCAATACTGAATACATCTGAAGCTCCCAATCCCGTAAACAGGCTTGTAAATAATTCGCCGTTGTCTTCCGTCTTTGTCGCTGTTGGAATGACAGTAATAACAGCTTTATCTCCGCCGCATAGATTTACAAACTTTTCCAGAATAACGGGATTTTTCTGTTTGCTGAGTGCTCCTCCAATGGGAATAATAAATCCCCTGTCAGAATCAGTATTTCCACGTGATGGTGTCATATGTTTCTTTCTACTTATTTAAGAATAATTATTAGAAGGCTTTCAAAGCTTTCTATCAATAATAATGTACGGTTTTAACTGAATAAAAATGGTTCAAAAAAAGCCGGGGAACATACAAAACAAATTATCAGGAATCACGATAAAAAGATTAGGAAATATGAAAATTGTTCATATCAATTAAATATTGAAAAATTTCATTCTTTTTTTACCTCTCTGGGTAAAGTAATTTTCCTCGGACTTTATTCGGGGAAAAAATGAAAAAGAAAAAATACGATACAGTAGTTGATTTTGAATGGTGGAAGAACATGTCTACCAGAAAAGGGCTTCCCAAAGGCCATCCGTTTCTTGACAGGGAAAACCGCCCTGATGGATACGGTGGGAAAAAAACAATTGTGAAAGAGAGCGATACGAAACCAAAATAATAACAGGTTGCGAATATTTTCATGAAGGATGAACAAAAAGCATTCGTCAAACAAATAACAAATACGTTTTTATTCAAATTATTCAGCATCAGCAAACTTCCTCTGGCATTTATTTCCGGTTTAAAAGTGCTTGCTTTAGATAAAGATCAATGTTCCACAAGCGTACGCTATAAATACCTCAATAAAAATCCATTTAAGTCATCCTATTTTGCAGTGTTAAATATGGCGGCAGAATTAAGCACCGGTGTGTTAGCTCTGCTTGCGACGAAAGGAAGGGATCCAGGTATTGCAGTCATCATTGTCTCGATGAAAGCAGAATTTCAGAAAAAAGCTACCGATACAACAACCTTTACATGTACTGATGGAGAAAAACTTTTTAGAGCAGTGGAGAAAACAATTGAAACTAAGGAGCCTCAAACAGCGACTGCTTCCACAATTGGTAGAAATGAAAATGGGGAAATTGTATCAACTGGTGAATTTACATGGTCATTTAAGGAAAGAAGTTAATTTTCCTTTTGGGTATAATTTGATTTAGATGCGTTTTAATCAGGTAACATGAACGACAACAAAATCATTACAAGAAGAAAATTTCTCCAGATTGGAGGGGTTTCAACCGCAGGATTTTTTGTACCCCGGTACCTGTTTGGGTCAGGCTGTGATGACACCACGCCGGATTTTCTTGGACCATTTTGGGAAGAAGATGCTCCTTATCGAACTGTACTTGCTTCGTCAGCCGAACCGGGCCACAGGTTGATAATATCCGGAAAAGTAACCGCTAATGATTGTCAGACACCGATCCCAAATACAATTGTAGATGTATGGCATGCAAATGATGCCGGTTGTTACGGTATTTTTGAAAACTGTGAAACCGGTAATCCGGAGGATGATGAGTATAATCTTCGAGGAAGAGTAATTTCCGGATTAAATGGTGAATACGTTTTTGAGACCATTAAACCTGGATTCTACGCTGTTGGACCTGATATATATCGTCCCAGCCATATCCATTTAATGATCACTCCAATCGCAGGAGATTCCATAATCACCCAACTCTACTTTGAAGGGGATGATTATATAGACACTGATCCTGGTTCATCAAACCCCAATGCAATAAATCGAATCATCCCTCTGCAGGAGACTGAATCAGGTTTGTTGGGTGTATTCAACATAATTCTGGATATTGATCCATCCGATAAAATGATAAATGGATTTTACCCCGTTGGTCCCGCAAGACTATCAAACTATCATAACAGATTACTTCCTGAAGGTCTCTGGCTTTTTCCGCCTTATCCAAATCCTTTCAATTCAAGCACGAATATCAAGATCGAACTGGATCGGTCAACAACAGTGCTTTTATCTGTATTTGACTTGAAAGGGCAATGGATAAATACACTGGTGAAACGCAGACTTCATTCCGGTGAACACAGCATCCGTTGGGATGGAAAAAACTCATCAGGAATTGATGTTCCAACTGGTGAATATATTGTGATTCTCCAAACCCCGGCCGGCCGGAAAGTCAGTAAATTGACGGTTTTGAGGTAAGAATATTTTTTCTTTGTAATTCCGGTTTTTAGTGACATTTAACCAGATTTATGCCTGAATTACCGGAAGTACAAACGGTTGTCAACTACCTGGCACCTATAGTTCAGGGGAAAATCATCCATTCAATTGATTCACCGAATCATTACGATAAAGTTTTTGAAAATAGGAGTGCAGCAGATTTTAAGAAAGCTGTTCAGGGTCTGGAGATTACCCGTTTATGGCGTCGTGGAAAATACATTATTTTTGATCTTTATGAGGGATATTTAGCATTACACCTGAGAATGACCGGAAAACTGCTTCCCAACCCTCTCCATGAGAAATACACGAAACATCTTTCTCTCTGTTTTGATTTTTCAGATCAAACAAAATTGTACTTTTATGATTATCGCAAATTTGGCCGAATATATTTCAGCAGTACCTTGGAATGGTTGGAGGAGAAACTTGGGATTGAACCTCTCTCAAAGGGGTTTAATCTGAGCTGGTTGACTCAATCTTTGGCACAGCGAAAAAGGATGATGAAACCGTTATTGCTTGATCAATCATTTATCGCTGGGTTAGGAAATATTTATGTTGATGAAATATTGTGGAAATCAAATATTCATCCACAGAGTATGTCTGATAAGATCACCAAAAAAAAGTTGTTAAGATTATACAATAGTGTTCAAACCACACTTCTGGATGCTATTGCTTACAATGGCACTACGTTTATCAATTTTTCTTTCGGAAATAATCGAACAGGTGAGTTTAAAGAGAAGTTAAATGTTTTTGGGAAGCAGGGCCAGCCTTGTCTGAACTGCGGAGAGAAGATTCAAAAAATTCGAGTAGGGCAAAGGGGAACTCACATTTGCAATCATTGTCAAAAACTTCATATGTAAAGTTGTTTTTAGAATAACGGAAAATCAAATTACATTGATTAATTTTTAATTTCTTCTCCCGGTTTATATGAGCTTTCTAGGTTTTGGAGAATCTCTGTTTTTGTTCTCCAAACGGGTTTCATTTCCCTTCTTGCAAATAAAGCAGATTGATCTGAATAATGAGGTGAATCAGGTCTTGATGTTGCACTTCCATATTGATGAATGCTTTGAGAATAAACTTTTCCTGTGGAATCCCATTTCACTAAGTATACAAGCCCGTCCCCTGAAAAGCCCCTCATTTTACCAGGAGCATAATTCGTAGCGTACACAGCGTGAAGAATATCTGGTCCTCCGCCAATTTCTAAATCCTGTTTGCCCCTTATCAATCGGTGGACTTTTCCGTATGGGGGTGTCAATGTTTTATATGTATCCATCAATTGTTTTGAAGCAGTTCGAACATATTCAATGAGCAATGGTTCGTCTATTTTCTGATACGTCCATTTGAGGAAGGGGCTTAAGGTCAACATTCCTAAAGCGGCTTCGGTGTTTTCCGGATGCGTACTCAAATTCCAATTTTTTAGAATTGCTTTTGATGTTTGTAATACTGAATCTTCTTCATCTATTGCATGAATGATAGCTTCAACATATTTAGCTACGACTGATTGTTTGGAATAGTACATATCGTATTTAATTTCTTCGAATTCTTTAAAAGTAAGGTTTGTTTTTGGAGAAAATAATTCAGATAATCTTAAACTGCGGTTATTCTGGGTTAATTCAATACCTCCATGTTTTGGCAAACTCTCCAACTTTAAATTGTCGGAATCTTCTGAAACGTAAAGGGGTGACTGATTTGTGCTATACAATAAACCGCTGGCTGGATTTTGTACCATTGGTAATTTTGAAAACGGAATAATTTCATCCCAAAGTGTTTCAGAAGTCCATCCGGGCAGATAGTTTTTCCAATCAAATCCGGATTTTCGGACAGGAATATTTCCGTTATAAAGATAGAAAATATTGCCTGTATAATCAGCGAATACCGAATTGAAAGAGGGAATACTTCTCATGTGCATTGCGGATTTCCAGTCTTTAAAATTCTGGGCTTTATTCATCCGGTACCATTGTTCCACCTGTCGAATATCGCCCAATCCGGCATATCGTATAGCATAAGTTCCATGTTCGAATTGAAGCACAGGACCATGAACAGACCACAAAGCTTCTCTTTTAATCGTCCAGTTAAATAGTCCAAATATTTTAATCTTTATTGATACTATTTCTTTTTCCAACTCCAGCCATTGGTCATCAAAGCGATATAAAAGTGAATTATCTGGATGCATTTCCAAAATATAGGTGTCAATTAAGTCTGGGGCATTTACAGTATGGACCCAACCGAGGCTGTCATTGTGTCCCACGAATATTATCGGCGATCCCGGGAATAGACCTCCGGACATGTTCCAACCTTCCTCACTGTGTATATGAGCTTCATACCAGGCAATGGGACCGTCCCATGGTTGATGCGAATTGATAGCTAAAAACGTTTCCTTGTTTGCGGTTCTTTTGGGTGAAACTGCAAAACCATTTGATCCGATATGACCGGATGAATTGTTCGCAGGAGCATCAGAAGATAAGTTTGGTTTTTCAGTTAAATTAAACAGGGATTCCAAAACTCTGTCCAGCCCGAAAAACATAGGTGTACGAAAAACAAAACCGGCCACAATATCCTTCCCGTGAACCGGAAATACATCTACTAATATTTCATCATTGTGGAGATGAGCGTAATAGTTAATTCCAGTGGCATATGCTTCCAGAATGCTACGGACTTTTTCGCTGAGTTGGGATTCATAATATTGATCGATAGTTTTGTAAAGCCGGAGCCAACTCATGAGGAAATCAGTGATTGCGCCCTTTTTCCCCCTAATTAATCCTGATTTTTGTTTAAGGGAAATGATGAGGTCTTGAATATTGTTGAAATCATCTTCAGCATTGGCATAAGCAAGACCAAAAGCGGCATCTTCATCTGATTGACCGAAAATATGAGGGACACCCCACGTATCACGATAAATCGTAACATCATAGTTTTCCGCTTTTTGAGTTTGTTCTGAGGGTAAGGAATAGAATTCATTCGACCGCCAACAAGAAAAGAAAAGTGTAAAAATAATTCCCGTAACAATGATAGTCTGGATAGTATTATGTTTAAAATATTGTTTCATTTTTGGTAAAAAGTTTGATTTTTTTGGAAATGACAAATTAAGAATCAGAATATTAGTAATTTCTTCTGGGTGAACAAAGGGTAAATAATTGAAGAAAGCAGTTACAAACTCTATTTCCAAACCAGTCATGATTTATGATGGCGACTGTGGTTTTTGCTCCCTGTGGATTTCCCGCTGGAAATCACTCACACAGGATCAGGTGAATTATATTCCATTTCAAAAAGCAGGAGACGAATACCATCCTCTTAAAACGGAAGATTTCGAAAAGTCCGTTCATTATATTACTACAAAAAAAGAAGTATTTTCCGGAGCTGGTGCCGTATTTAAGTCATTAGCTGATGCCTCAGTTCACCAATTTCTTTTCTGGCTGTATAATCGGATGTCCATTTTTAAAAACTGTACAGAAATTGGATACAGATTTATCGCAAACAACCGCCGTATTTCTTCTTTTATGACTTACATCTTTTGGGGTCAGTCTTTAGAAAAACCTACCTACCATTTATCCAGGTGGATATTCTTGAAGCTGATTGCAATAGTATATATTATAGCTTTTCTATCATTCTGGATTCAAGCAGATGGATTAGTAGGTCAAAATGGTATTTTGCCTGCGAATGAATTTTTCCAAAGTGTTGCTCATCAATTAGGTAGTTCAGCGTTTTTCAATGTTCCTTCGTTACAGCTCTTTCTACCGGGGTATTCAGGACTGGGACTTATCTGCGGACTGGGTTTGGTTTTTTCTTTAACGCTTTTTATTGGAATGATGCCAAGGATTTTCCTGATTTTTCTGTGGCTTTTATACCTCTCAGTCGTAGCAGCGGGGCAGAGGTTTCTGAGTTTTCAATGGGATATTCTTCTTCTGGAGTGCGGATTTCTCTCCATTTTTTTCAGCCCCGGTGTTTGGTTTTATCATTTTAAAACTCCTATCCCAATTTCTGGAGGAATGCTGTTTCTTTTGCGCTGGCTGTTATTCCGGCTTATGTTTTTTTCAGGAGTCACAAAACTTGCCAGCGGGGATTCAACCTGGTGGGATCTTACCGCTCTTTCGTATCATTACGAAACCCAACCTCTTGCCACATGGACGGCCTG
>CAJXJG010000070.1 GCA_913054425.1 uncultured Fidelibacterota bacterium | reverse complement strand
CACATCAGCTTTTCCAGTCATTTTGGCCATATCGTAGGTTTTTACTTTTCCTTCTGATACTACATCTGATACAGCTTTTCTTATCTTTTTAGCAATTTCCTGCTCATCTATGAAATCCAGCATCATACAGGCGGATTCCACCATAGCAATTGGGTTTACAATCGAAATGGGATAATCTGCATATTTAGGTGCGCTGCCATGGGTGGGTTCGAAAACACCGATGCCCGTTTCCGGATTATACTGAGCGCTGCAGGCAAATCCAAGTCCGCCTATGAGCCCTGCAAAACCGTCTGAGACAATATCGCCAAACATATTACCAGCCACAATAACACCGTAATTTTCCGGATTTTTTGTAAGCCACATCATCTGGGCATCAATATTGGTATTCCAAAGTTCAATTTCAGGGAAGTGGGCTTTTTGCATTTCTTGCGCCATTTTATACATCATACCGGAAGTTTCCCTAATCACATTGGGTTTTTCACAAACCGTAACGGATTTATAACCATATTTTTTGGCATGTTTAAAGGCAGCCCTAAGAATTCTATCTGTACATTTTTTGGTAAATATTCTGGTGGAGACCGAAACCTCTTCAACTGGTGCATCACCAAAATTCTGTTTAAACTTGGGATGGGTCATGAGTGCATCGTATACCTGCTTGGGTGGATTGCTCCACTCAACACCACCATAGAGGCCTTCTGTATTCTGCCGGAAAATAACCACATCAATTTCAGGCTCCTGGATTGAATCATGGGGTCCACGACGAATAAAATTCAAGGGATTGCCTTTATAAGTTTGGCAGGGACGCAAACAAATATCCAGACCAAAATGCTGACGTAATCCAACGATTGGGCTGGCATAAACCAAACCTTTTTTCTGAAGTTCTGGAGAAAGCGCATTAAAGGCTTCATCTTTAGGTTTGGATGTGATTGCGCCGAATAAACCGATTTTATGTTCAGCAATGAGATCCAGAGTTCGTTGGGGAAGGGGATTGCCTTCACTGCGCCAGAATTCCCAGCCGATGTCGCCCTCCACATACTCAGCTTCAAATCCGGCAGCATCCAGTACACGGATGGCCTCATCCAGAACAACTTTTCCTATACCGTCACCGGGTAAGCATACAATGCTATGCTCTGCCATAATCTGCCCTCTTAATTTATGATTCCTTTCACTGAGTGTAATTTGTTTTCATTTTCCGATGAAAGAGCATATTTAAATCCCTTCCGAATTGCTGCTGCTCCGATTTCTCCATCCTTCCGCAGAGCAATGTAGGCAACCTGAAATCCCGGATTACCACCATGACGCCTGATAATCCGTCCCAAGGCTTCCCTGCAAGCATCTTGAGGAGTATACCCTTGACGCATCAGTTCCACTACCAGAAAACTCCCTGTTGTCTTTATCACCTCTTCTCCGCGGCCTGTTGCTCCTGCGGCTCCAATTTCATTATCAACATATAATCCGGCACCGATGATGGGGCTATCTCCTACCCGGCCAGAAATCTTATATGCAAGACCACTGGTAGTACAGGCACCAGACAGGTTCCCAACCGAATCCTGAGCCAATAGACTAATAGTGTCGTGATCATCATTGGGTCCCAACTCATCCTTTTTACCCTGTTTCATCTTCCATTTTAACCATGCTTTACGTGATTCCTCTGTTAACAGATTTTCTTCTTTAAAACCATGAGTAATCGCAAAACTCTTAGCTCCTTGTCCTACCAACATCACATGATCAGTTAATTCCATTACTTTCCGTGCCACTGAAACAGGATGTTTGATATCCTGAAGATATGCCACAGAACCAGCATTTCCTTGTGAATCCATGATGCAGGCATCCAAGGTTACATGCCCATCTTTATCGGGTCTACCCCCTATGCCAACTGATTGGATTGTCGGATCAGCCTCAGAAATTTTCACTCCCGCTTCAACTGCATCTAATGCACTTCCTTTAGAAAACAGCACTTTCATGGCTTCTTCATTTGCCTTAACCCCATGTTTCCAAGTGGAAATTACAATTGGGTTCCTTGCTCGTTTAATAGTTTCAATATTTGCCAGAAGCAAGGTCGGTGCTACAGTAGTAATTAATCCGGTTTTAATAAAATCTCTTCTCTCCATCCTAAATACGTTCTTTCACCCAATTCTCTAACCCTCCAGCAACAATCAATTCCTGAGCCGCTTTTCCTATGGGGCTGACAGAGTATTGTTTATCACCAATAATGATAAGCGCTTGTTGAAAATCTATACTTGCAATCCAGCCAGTTTTTACCGAGAGTATATTATTTCCAAATTCTTTTTTCAGGTCAGCCAACAGATCCGGAGCCTCCATGACTAGAAAGCCATTATTGATAGCATTCCGTTTATAGGTTTGGCTGAAGGAGCCTGCAAGAACCATCTGAATACCCCGGTATTTAAGGGATGTGGCAGCCTGCTCCCGAGAAGAACCGGAGCCAAAGTTATAGCCACCCACAAGGATATCTCCATTTACCACTATCTTTCCAAATTCCGGATCATAGTTTTCCATCACCACTTCAGACATTTGTTCTGGTGTAAAATCATCTATATAAGTGTATTTCCCGGGATAGATTCCATCAGTGTTCAAATTATCCTGGTAGCAGAAAATAATCTCTCCCTCCAACTTTTCAGGAAATCCTGCTAAAAGTGATACACTCTCTTCCCCGGACTTTTCCTTTTTATTTTCAGTAATATTACCCGCTGGTAATTGATTATCAAATTTAGATGGCGGTGCAATTTTTCCCGCTATAGCGGATGCTGCTACAATTGAAGGGGATGCTAAATAAGCTTCCGCAGTGGGGTCGCCCATGCGGCCTTTAAAGTTTCGATTGGTTGCAGAAATACCCACTTCTCCCGGACCCAACAAACCAACACCTAAACCAATGCAGGGACCACAACCGGGAGGCAGAGGAGTGGCTCCAGCATCAATAAGCGTTTGCCAGTCACCCCGAATTTCACTTTCAGCCTGAACTTCGCTGGAAGCTGCCGCAATATAAAATTCTACCCCTACTGCAACCTTCTGCCCCTTAATGGCATTGGCTGCTTCAGATAAATCCTCAACCCGGCTATTAACACAACTCACCAGGTAAGCCTTATCAATTTTGATATTTTTCTCCAATGCGTCTATTATACTTGTCATAGTTTTTACATGATTGGGACCGGAGATATGGGGAGTCACAGAACTGAGATTTAATTGGATTACTTTTGTATAGAAGGCATCTTCATCCGCTTTCAATAGATTATTTTGTAATGCTTCAATCCTTTGAGCGTTCATTCTCGGATGATTACCCTTTTCACCGTCACTATCAGATGGCACACCTTCAAGTCCCCGGTTACTTATAAATTCAGTTCTATTCCCCAACCAGGCGATAGTAACTTTATCAATCGGAAAAACACCTGCCAGTGCTCCCCATTCCGTTGTCATGTTGGCAATGGAGAGACGTTCATCAACGCTTAGTCCTGATATTCCATCTCCATTAAACTCAAGTACATGGTTCAATATCTCATCATTATTAAATAGACCGCAAAGGATGATGATAACATCTTTGCCGGTAACTCCTTTATGTAGTTTTCCAGTAAGTTCAACCTGGGTAACGGGAGGTACTTGCCACCAGGTTTTTCCAGTTGCCCATAATGCAGCTGCATCCGTACGGACTACGGGGGTCCCGAGACAACCTAAGCCACCATACATATTTGAATGACTGTCTGAAGCTACAGCCATGGTTCCCGGCCAGGCATAACCTTCCTCACACATAATTTGATGACCTATTCCTCTTCCAGCAGGATAGAAATCAACGCCCATCTTCTTGCCGAATGCTTCAATACCGGCATATTTCTTCAAATTGGTTTCGGATTTATCCTGAACATTATGGTCCAATGTGAAAACAGGTTGTCTTGGATTGGCCATTTTACTGGCACCAATGGCTTTGAATTTTCCCATTACAGCACCGGTATTATCATGTGTCATTACATGAGCAGGCTGGATAGAGATAAAATCTCCGGATTGAACCATATGACCCGGCTCTAACCCAACCGCATGTTTCTGTACAATTTTCTCAATCAGGGTCTGAGACATGAGGTGAAAGTTTATACTTTAAAGGGCTCAAAAGAAACGAAATCAGCATGATGCACAATAATAGATTCAACCGTCCGCTTTCCCAAGTCGCCTTCTTTAGAATGGGTGCCGATAATATGCTGAACTTCAGGGGGTAGACCAAATCTGGCTGCAATGGCCACGCCGCTGAATGGATGCCGAACCAATTGACCATAATTACTGGTACTGAGCTTGCCATCTACAATTTCGTATTCCAATAATTTGCCAACATCAATTAAAATTGCTCCAGAAATCAATACATCCATGTCCACCTTAATTTCATTGCCGAAATTATCTACCATAGTTTTGGCAATATTAACAGCTAACTGCACACATGTCCGCTTGTGATTCAAAAATGATACATTACAATCCTTAATGAGGAGCGAAAAGGGGATCTCTTCCATATCCTTTGGTTCCAATGAACTCTCCTCGATGGCATATACCCACGCATCCAGTGTTCTCAACCGCAATTCGTCATCTTTGATCCAATTGATCTCGGGCCAGATTTCCAATACTTTGTCTTTCATAATTATATCCTATTTATTGTTTCACTTTAAATATACTGTCAATAACAGTGCCGTCCACCCATTTGACAACACCTACCACCTCATTGGTAAATTCGGGTTTTTCTAAAGGACCACCAACCATCTCATCCACTTCTTTTTTGATTTCCTCAATTTTTCGAATGGGAAGTCCGCTTCTCTTGGTAGCTTTTATGAGGTCTTCCCGTTTTGGATTTATAGCAATCCCTCTTTCAGTAACGATGACATCAATAAGCTCACCCGGCCCAACCAGAGTGGTGACTTCATCCACAATTATAGGGATTCTATTTCTGAATGAAGGAATGGGTAAAATGGTACATTTACTGAAAAGGCAGTTCTGCCAACCGCCAATTCCATGGAGCATTTGTCCATCAGAATGGGTTACCACATTGGCGTTGAAATTTAAATCTACTTCCGTGGCTCCCAGTACCACCGTATCCAGAATGGACGCAAAATTCCCCTTCCCATGCCAGTTATAGCTGGTAAATGGCGAAGTATTGATATGACCTGAATTTTCCCGCATGGACCTTACACCTTCCAGATCAAAGGTTTGGCCATCCAAAATATAATCTGTCAAGCCTTCTTCAAGCATTTCTACCAAGTACTTGGTAGAGCCAGCCCGGATAAATCGTGCCTTTACACCTGCTTCTTTCATCAGTTCGCGTAGATAAATTGCAAATGCCAAGGCCGTGCCACCGGCACCGGCTTGGAAACTAAAACCATCCTGCATAATGCCAGCTGCTTTTACGAATTCTGCTGTTAGTTCCGCAATATATAATCTATCTGGAGATTTCGTTAATCGGGTTGTGCCGGATACAATTTTATCCGGATCACCAATCTTGTCCAATACCACCACATGATCCACGTTATTCCCTTGAATTTGCCAAGGAATACATGGAAATTTCACCAAGTTGTCGGTTACCACAATCACATAATCCGCATACAGAGAATCCACCAGCCCAAATCCCAAGAGCCCACAAGCAGAGGGACCCCGATCTCCGGTACAGTTACCAAATGAATCTGCAGTAGGCGCTGCAATAATGGCAATATCAATATGCACTTCCCCATCCTGCACTGCCTGCCACCGCCCACCGTGGGAACGCAAAACAGCAAGACCGTTCATTTTCCCTTTAGAGGCATATTCCCCCAAGGAACCATTCAGAGATCCCTCTATATGGTGAATAACTCCATTTTCCATATGCTGAATCATGGGTTCATGGCAAGGAAAGGAAGCTGATGGAAACCAGCGTAGATTCTTTTTACCCATTTTGGAAAGTGTGTTGAAAACCTGATTCATTACCAAGTCTCCATTTCGGAAATGATGATGGTTGGAAATAGTCATACCATTATTAATTTTGCATTTTTCAAGGGCTTCCTTAAGAGAGGAAACAACTTTGTCCCCAGAAGTGGGAAAATCCTGACATGCTCGAATTGGTGGAGCAGCTTTGGATCCTTTTGGGATGTATTTACCAATGCCTTTGAAGGGAATTGATTGCACACCATTTACCATAGTAGGCACCATTCGACCTGCAGTATTCTTAACGAGTTTCAGTTTCTGTCCCATACCAGCTTAATTTCGTTTCCAGTTTTTAGGTACAAGACCCGTTGCCACTGCCAGATTTATGGTATTTTGTGCCCGTTTCACTACCGGCGGATCAATCATTTTACTATCCAGAGAAACCACTCCTTGTCCTTTGGCCTCTGCTTCAACAAATGCCCGGATAATCTTTTTGGCCTTTTCAATTTCCGACTCAGAGGGTGCTAATTCCTCGTGAACAGGTTTAATCTGCCGAGGATGGATACATCCTTTTCCTTCAAAACCTAATTCTTTGGCTTCTTGAACAGATGTCCTCAAACCATCCTCATCATTTACATCGCTGAAAACTGTGTCAATAGCTTGTATGCCCGCTGATCGGGCAGCATTTACTACCTGACTTCTGGCAAATAACGATTCAAGTCCCTTGTTGGTTCGCTGTACCCCAATATCAGCCGTATAATCTTCTAATCCGATGGCAATAGCCACATTGCTTTTGCTGGCTTTGGCAATTTCCAAGCTATTCAGTATTCCGGTAGCGCTTTCCAGAATAGGCATGAGAAACACCGGCTCTTTCCGCCCGCAATCCTTTCTGATTTGCTGGATTTTATCATCCACTTCATTTAGCTGTTTGGCATTTTCCACTTTTGGTACCAATATCAGGTGCACATTTTGCGGAACGATCTCTTCTAAATCCTTCAATCCTATTTTCCCCTGATTAATCCGCACCATCCGCTCAGCGCCGAAAAAATCAAGTGTTCGCAGTGCATTTCGTACAATTAAACGGGCGACATCTTTTTCATCAGGAGCAACTGAATCCTCCAAATCAAGAATTATTGCATCCGGCTGATGAATGCCCGCATTTAGCATCAGTTTTGCCTGATTTCCCGGAAGATACAGACGGCTCCTCCGAAAACGATCACGAAAAGATTTATACTGGGAATGTTGTTTGAAATCAGGGAGAGATTCTGTCTTCAGTTTTGAATTAGCTGCTTTTACAGAAGCTTCAATGCGCGCCTGAAGTACGAAATACTGGCCGCCGTTATCAATAATGGTAAGATTTCCACTTTTTATACCCAAGTCTGAAAGCGTCTTTTCAGTTATACTTTTCAGCTTTGAGCCATGCAGGATAGCCGTTTTTGACTGAATATTGATGTTCAGCTCCCCGGAGTTTTCCGTGGAATAGGAGACGCAAAAATCCGACTTTACCTCTGAATTTCCACTCATATAAGATTTTTCTGACATAGACTACTTTATGATTTCAGATTAATCTGAAATTTATTCTATACTTATGTTCTTAAACAATCCAATTCGAAAATAAAAGATTACAATATTCCATGATCTGCAAACGAATAAACCTCATCTCCTGCAATTATTAAGTGATCATGAACTGATATATCTATAGATTTTGCAGCCTCTTTTAATTTTTTTGTAATCGTTAAATCATCAGAACTTGGATTTGGATTCCCGCTGGGATGATTATGAACAAAAATTAATGCTGCAGCATTATTATCCAAGGCCCGCTTTACTACTTCTCTTGGGTATACCGCAGTTGTAGAAAGTGTACCTTCAAAAATTTCTTCCATTTTCAAAATCTGATTTCTGCCATTTAAATAAATTATAAGAAATACTTCTCGATTTTTGTCTCTTAAATTATACTTGAGGTATTTTAATACTTCATCGGATGAACGAATAAAATCTTAATTAATAATTCCCTCTGCTAAAAAACGTCCCGCCACAGCTTGAGCAATTTTAAGTCCGAAAATATTATTATCACCTATTCCGTTGATTTCTTTCAAATCTTTTGGATTAGCACCCAATACACCACTTAGAGTTTTAAATATTTTTAAGGATTCTTTAGCTATTGATTTACAGTCTTTTCGTGGTGTACCTATCGTTAATAACAGTTCAACAATCTCATAATCATGAAATCCATCAAGTCCGTTCTTTAAAAATTTGTCGCGCAGACGTTGTCTATGACCTAGGTTATTATTTTGAGTGCTCATATTTTTAAGTATTCGAGTGTTAAGTTTATTTTTTCAATCTTTTCAACTTTGAAATAAACTCCCTGAGCTCTCGAACATTCCCCAGCTCAATTTCACCTGAATCCCACTTCAGTTTAAAATCTGTTTCAGAATCCGATCCCCCCTGTTTTTGATACAAATAAAATAAATCCGCTTCTTTTCGGGGTTTATTGTAATGAAGCGT